>CANHLB010000055.1 GCA_947461335.1 Burkholderiaceae bacterium
GCCCTACTCGCATTCTTCCTGGCATAGAAACGCCACTGCGTAATTGCAAACCAGGTCAACTCGATTGGGTCATCGTGCGCGAGAACTCTGAAGGTGAATACTCTGGCGTAGGCGGTAGAGCACATCAAGGGCATCCGATCGAAGTCGCTTCTGATATGAGCATCATGACTCGTGTTGGAGTTGAGCGTGTGCAACGTTTTGCCTTTGTGTTAGCGCAGTCGCGCCCTCGCAAGCATCTAACCGTCATTACTAAATCGAATGCCCAGCGCCATGGCATGGTGATGTGGGATGAAATCGCCAATATCGTTGCGAAAGATTTTCCAGATGTGACTTGGGATAAAGAATTGGTTGACGCTGCAACAGCCCGCATGGTCAATCGCCCCGAATCGTTAGATACGATTGTCGCTACCAACTTACATGCCGATGTCCTGAGTGATTTAGCAGCAGCGCTCGCAGGTAGCCTAGGGATTGCGCCAACGGCTAACCTGGATCCTGAGCGTCGCTATCCATCGATGTTTGAACCCATTCATGGTTCTGCCTTTGACATTATGGGCAAAGGTCTTGCCAATCCCATCGGTACTTTCTGGTCGGCAGTAATGATGCTCGACTTCTTAGGTGAAAAAATGCTTGGCGCTAAATTAATGGCTGCGATTGAAAAAGTCACGGCCAATCCAAAGTTACACACTCGTGATCTAGGCGGCAGCGCTATGATGAGTGATGTCACCAACGCAGTGATTGAGGAGATTTCTAAATGAAGCGATTTAAATTACTTAGTATTGCCCTAAGTGCCTGTTTGATGTTCATGGGATTGATCTCAGGGGCGAGTGCGCAGCCCTTTCCAGATAAAACCATTCAGTACATCATTCCCTTTCCTGCTGCGGGTGAATCTGATTTAGTCGCACGCTACCAAGCTGAGATCTCTGCCAGAAAGTTTAATCAGCCCATGGTGGTGATCAATCGTGCTGGCGCTGGCGGCGCCTTGGTATGGAGCGCTCTCAATACCTATCCAGCCGATGGCACTACTGTGGTCGGCGTCAATATTCCACATACGATCTTGCAGCCACTACAAGAAGGCATTCAGTACAAGACCGAAGACATTAATGCGATTTACTACTATCACTTCACCCCAGATGCCTTGATGGTGTCTGCTGATAGTCCGTATAAAACCTATCAAGAATTTATTGCAGCAGCTAAAAAAGATCCGGGCAAGATGACTCTAGCGGGCTCTGCACAGTTTTCTGCCAATCACATGGCAGTAGAGCGCTTAAATAAATTGGCTGGCGTCAAAATTACTTACGTTCCTTTTAAAGGTACAGGTGATTTGATTACTGCGTTGATCGGGATGCATGTCGATGGCGCAATGGGTTACTTACCATTAGCCATTCAGCAAAAAGGAAAGGTACGTACGCTTGCAATTGCCACTGAGAAGCGCAACCCTGCTCTACCAGACGTGCCCACCTTTAAAGAATTGGGACTGAACTGGGTTGACGGCGCTTATCGTGGTGTGGCTGTACCTAAAGCTACGCCGCTGGTATTACAGCAAAAGCTGTCTGACTACTTTGCAAAGCTCAATGCTGATCCTGAAACTAAAAAGAAGTTAGAAGAATCTGGGTTTGTGATTGTGGATGTGCCTTTAGCAAAAATGCCAGCCTTCATGAAAGAGAAAATTCCTCAAGCGATGGATGATGCAAAAAATGCTGGATTGATTAAGTAAGGATGAACTAAATAAGAATTTACTAAGGCTTTAGCAATCTTTGTGTTGCTGCAAATAAAAAACCACCGCTCTCGGTGGTTTTTTATTGGGTAGGTTCTGGTACTGATCACTACCTTAGCAAACAGCAAATGGCATCAGACATCATCCATAAAGCCACCACCGCTATCGTCCCAAGAACTACCACCGCCATCATCCCAAGAACTGCCATCTCTCACACCAAAGTTTGGTGCATCTGGTGCAGGTCCGCCCACTTGGTTAAAGTCGTTATTCACATTTCCAGGATTAGCGCGATTACCATCGCCCATTAAGTGGCTTGCCAAGGCCTGACCAGCAACCATGCCCGCACCCAGTGCTGCGCCAGTTGCCAAACTGCCCATCAAGCCACTGCCTGCGCCAGCTACAGGAGCACCAGGAGTTCCGGGTGCGCCGGGCGCTCCAGAATAAGGACCATTTGCAGTAGGTGCGTTATAGACTTGTACTGCCTCAGCCTTACGGCGTCTCATGACAATGATGATGCCCACTACTAAGATAGCGATCAAACCCCAGAAGAGTGGATTGCTAAAGATCGATGAAGTGCTAGCAACAGAATTGCCAGAACCATTGGAGAGTTGCACCTGGAGTCTTTGCACAGATTCTGCTTGGGCAAAAGGCAATCCTGGAGCTAAGTTCTGTGCTTTTGCAAATGCATTTCTAGCGGCATCTAACTTGCCTTCCTTGATATACAGCTCAGCAGCAATGTAATGTGCTTTGGCGCTATTGGGATGGTTTTGTAATACCTCTTTCATCATGACATCGGCTTTAGCTAACTGCCCAGATTGAATGGCTTGAGAAACTTCAGGCAATGAGGCCTCAGCAAAAGCGAGGTTGCTCGTCAGTAAGACTGCGCTAGCAAATACACCGACAATGAACTTTAGTACATTTCGCATCTTCATCATGACTCCTTATAGGATATTTCACTGCGATTTTGATTATCGCTAGTTTAGGTACTTTGGTATTCCCTTGTTATATGAGGGCTTTTAGGGGTATTTCAAGAGAATAGGGGCAGTCTTTTTAAATGAATTACCCTAATTTTTGTAGCTATATAAATTCATTGATGTTATGATTAAACGTAACTACAATATTTCCGATGAAATTCACTTATGATTCGGCAAAAAATGACTCAAATATTACAAAGCACGGTTTATCTCTCTCGGAGGCAAGACTGCTCGATTGGGATTCAGCCATTAGCTACATTGACAGTAGAAAGAATTATGGTGAGGAAAGGCGTGTAGCACTAGCACTCATAAAGCAACGCCTGTATTGCGTAGTTTATGTTGAAGTAAAAATAGGTAAGAGAATTATTAGCTTAAGGAAAGCAAATGTCCGTGAGGTAGAAAAGTATGAAAAAGAAAATAATTAGACCGACCGCTGAAGAAGATGCCGCTATTACAAAAGCGGCAATGGCTGATCCCGACAATATGCCATTCACAGATGAAGAGTGGGAGAAAGCTAGACCTACGTTAGTTCGTGGTCGCGGTAGACCCTTAGGTAGTGGAGTTAAAGAGCAAGTTACCTTGAGAATTGACAAAGATACTTTGGATTTCTATAAATCTAAAGGTGAAGGCTGGCAAACTTTTATCAACCAAGTGCTTGGTGAAGTGAAAAGAGAATCTAAATCAATCTCGACTGTTGAAAAGAAACTTAATAAGAGTGCTCTAATCACTAACAAATTTAAGGCTGCTGCCTAATTTCCTATTTCACTTCCAAAATCTTGCCTTCTGATGAAATCAAATAGGCTTTATTGGGCTTATCTTTACGTATGCGGCCTAGTTCAGCTTGGTAGTTTTGCAGTTGCGCACGATATTGTTCATACTTCTCACTGCCGACCTCTGGAATCGACAACTTGTAATCAATGATGGCCAAGTGATCATCTAATTCTACTAAGCGGTCCATGCGGTAGCTCTTACCTTCTTCGCTTGCGATATCTAATTCATTCCAAGCAGCTATCCATTGCCCTGAAGTGAGATATTGACCAAGCTCTGGGGTTTCTAATACTTTCTTGGTACGCTCAATCACTTTCTTAGCATGCGATTCATCAACACCTAGCCAATTCATGAGCTCTTGTTCGCTTGGCATCTCTGGTTTGGTTTGATTACTTGAGTCTGCAGTAAGGAACTCAAGCAGCTTATGAAAATGGGTACCCTCTTCTAAAATTTCTGGGTCGGGCTCTTCCCTTTCTAATGCTGGAGTAGCTTTTACTGTAGTACCACTTTCAATATCGAGCAATTGTTGCTTGTGACTCAGTTTTGCCTGATCCCAAGCAATCTGAAAATCTTCCATACTAAAGTGATCAGAAATCAACGGAGTTGCCTTGGGCTTGTCCATCCTCTTGGTCCCATCACTAGAGGAAGGCTGCGCTAGGTTAGTAGCCTCAAGGGTTGGAAGCTTGCCAAATTGAGCTCTGGCATACCAAGATTTCTGATCTATACCCAACTGATTTTTTGCTGTGGGTTCTTTTGCTACGCCACTGATCCATAAACCTTGCTTGGCACGCGTCATCGCAACGTATAGTAAGTTCCAGTTTTCCTTCTGACTAATAAGCTCTTCCTCTTCCCGAATTTGAGTCCGCGGTGAGGTTAAACCTGCCTTGGTATACATCGACAGATGCGATGGACTTTGATCATTAGGTGACCATTCCAATAGAACACCAGAATGATCAGATGCGCCCACCGTATGATTGGCATCTAAAATAATGACAAAGGGAGACTCTAATCCTTTAGCACCATGAATAGTCATAAGACGCACACGCTTGTGCTTATCCTCTTCTGACATCTCACTGTCTTCATCGACCTCTCCAAGCTCCCCTTCAGATTCAAGTTCGACATCGCCTTCATCGGGCGTTTCATCATCATCGCTACGACGTATGGTATTAATCTCATCAATAAAGCGACTCAGGCTTGGGTAACGACCGCCATCTTGATTCAAAGAAAGCTCTAAAAAAGCATCTAAATTGGCCACTACCTGTGCACGCGCCAAAGGCTGTGCGCTCTCTGCATACTTAAAACGCAAATTGCTTTCTTGATAAATTTGATCTAATAAATCATGGACTGGTAAATGCTCTGCCAATACGCGCCAGTGCTCTAAAAAGCGGGCAGCTCTTTGGACTAATGCATCTTGGCTATCTTGCAATACGTCCCACCAAGAACGGTATTGCTCGTGATTGGCTTTAGCAATACTCAGGTTTTGCATTTGCTGCTCAGTAAAACTAAAAATCGGGCTTCGCAGTACTTGGGCCAAAGGTAAATCATGACGAGGTGATAACAATACTGTGAGCAAGGCAATCAAATCATCGATCTCTAGAGTATTGAGTAGGCCGCCAAGTCGAGAACTGTCATAAGCCAGTTCGGCTTCACGTAATGCTCTTTCAAACTGGGGCAAGTATTTACGCCGTTTGACAAGTAATAGGAAGTCACTCTCTCTGGCGGCGCGCCAAAACTTTTGACCATCCTCTTCATCTATCACTTGATGTGTTGCCATCACATGATGAATCAGCTTACCAATCTCTTGACCTTCAAGGTAGCGCTGCGTCGCAGCAACAGTTTGGTTTACATCTGTAATTGGTGCATCAAAAGCATTGCCCACCCTAGGAGCTAGCTCTTCTTTTACGTAAGGAATCAGAGGTAACAGTGCAGCCTCACCCTCTTTTGCATACAGCTCACTGGGCAAGCCTGCTGCCAATGGTTCCCACAAGGTTTCTTGCTGATGAAAGTCATAGCCAGGCGGCAATTGTGTAGCAGCAAAAGTTTCGTTCACAGCAGTATTAATTTTGGAGGCATTGCGTCGCGTGGTATCTTGATCAAGCGCTACCGCACCCATCTGTGACTCTAGGAAGGTTTTTGCGCTAGCGAATAAGCGGGGGTCAGCTCTACGGAAGCGGTAAATCGATTGCTTTGGATCGCCCACGATAAAAACACTAGGCTTATTCTGATCCTGACCATAACCTTCTAACCATGATCGCAGAATCTGCCACTGCAAGGGATTGGTATCTTGAAATTCATCAACGAGAATATGTTTGTATTTGGCATCTAAGCGTGCTTGTAAGTAAGCTGCATTGGCATAATCGGCCATCAGCTGACTCACACCAATTTCTAAGTCATCAAAATCACGCACCCGCATGGCTTCTTTAGCTGCGGCAGCATGGTCCATCATCCGCTCACTCATAGCAAACCAGGCAAGATTTAATTCATATACGTCTTTCTCAGCTTGCCATGCTACATATTCGATAAATGCCTGCGCCCAAGCTTGCTTATAAGTAACGTGATTAGATTCCAGATGACTTTCACCTTCAGCTTTGAGGTATTCCTGAACAGCGCTAAGGGCTCGGTTTGTATTATCCCGAGGTTCAGCATCGCCATTTAAAAAGACTGCTTGTAAAGTCGATGCAATTTCCATGACATCACCACCACGCTGCATGCACTCTAGAGCGTTAACGAGTTGGGGTACAAATGCTAATTCCTGTTTACTACTATGTGCAAAGCAGCGCACTAAAAACTCGAAGTCTGCCCTTGCCTTTGGTGCATTCCACATCCGTAGCAAAGGATTCTCTAGGTTGAGCCTTGGTAAAAATTGTTTGAAATGCTCAATTGGGGTAATGCCTTTTTCTCTGCAAGCTTGTACAAAAAAAGTCCATGCGCCACGCTGCTTCATCAGACCGTAATTGCCCATTAAGAACTTTTCTGTATTGCTTGCTCCTAACTGTTGAAGAAGAATGTCATAGTGCGCTTTGAGATCAGGTGGAAGATCACCCCACCAGTCATCTAAACATTCTTCTAATAATCTTTTGCCATCCTCGCGCAAGCTAAAACCAGGCTGCACTTCTGCTGAGATTGGGGCGGCATTGAGTAATCTGCCAAACCAGCCATGGAAGGTATCAATCACAATGGATTGGGGGCTAGCAAGAACCTTGCTATACAGTGCTCTTGCTTGAGGTAGCAATGCTTTTGCTTCGCCGTCCTCTAAACCCCTATTGCACAATTCTTTTAATAGAGCTGCATCACTCATCGTTGAAAATTGCTCTAATAAGCTATAGAGCCGATCACGCATCTCTTGCGCAGCTTTGCGGGTAAAAGTTAAAGCCAGAATTTCTTGGGGCTTAGCACCAGCTAGCAAGAGACGGATCATACGTGCCACCAATAACCAAGTTTTACCGCTCCCAGCGCAAGCAGAAACAATAACGGATTTAGAAGGATTGCACGCAATGGCGTTATCAAACTTTTTCACCACATCCCCTTTCTGCAAATCCCTCTTGCCTCACAGTATTTACAGACGCCATCTGGCGCAAAAGCAGTCATCTCTTTTCTAGACCACAGATTTTGCATATCCTCAGTTATTTGCTGATTAAATGCTGGCATTAACTCAGGTACGTCTTGTACCTCTAAAGATCTGAGTAGTTTTTTATCTCTCTTGATATCTACTTTGAGCGAGACCCATTGGGCATTTCCGATGTGGTGACCTTGAAGATGGGCGCTGGCAGGATCCTCATTGGCAGCACGCGCATAAATAAGTAACTGTGGATCATCTAAAACATGCTCGGCACGTTTTTTGATCTTGGTCATCGACTGATTTTTGTAATCAATTACTTCAGCTTGCTTCTCATCCGCAATATTGATATCAAAACGATCGGCGCGCCCTTCAATCCGAATCACTCGATGCTCGCCCTCAAGATCAACAAAATGCAAATCAAAGCCCACTTTATGTTCAGCATTGTGATAACGCCAGCCACTTGCCTCTCGTTGTAGTTGCCAATCTACAAAGCTAGGGATTTGTTTTTGCCAATCACGTAAGGTTCCGAGCACCCTGCCATCACCTTCAATCATCCGTTTAAATTCTTTTTCAGAAATAGCAGATAACTCACGCTCCATCCACACACGACGAGCCGCAGCACTATTCATAATGTTTGAATCTGCTTTTTGCTCTTCAGTCTTTAGTGCTTGATAAAAGTTACGCAATAAGGCATGGAGTGATTGCCCTGCTAAAGAGGCATCAAATCCTTCTTCAAATACTTTTGCCTCTCGTAGGCTTAATAAGCTTCGTACATAATATTTATAAGGGCAGTCTCTTAAAGCTTTATAAGCACTTGGGCTTACTGAGAGGGGCAATGGCAGATCTGGATCAAGGACGGCAACCGCTTTTTGCAGTGGTCTTGCCTTTCCGCTATAGGCATCTGGTTTAGCAATCACTGCTTTCCAGTTAGGTAATTGCGTCTGGAGGCGCTGTATCCATGCTGATGGCCTGAGTGGCTCACCATTCTTACTTTTACTCTGCCAGAGCAAATCAACACTGTCACAAGAAATCAAGAGTTGCGATAAATCTCGCGCTTGCTGAACATACTGCGCATTGATAGTAGAGGATTTAAGTAAGCGATTTAATGCGTCTGAGAAAAATAAGGGTGGCTCAGAAAATGCAGGCAACTGCTGCTCATCACAACCCACTACTACAACTGCGTCAAACTGACGAAGTCGTGTTGAGCTGAGTGGCAGGATGCTCAAAGTTGCAACAGCCTCTTTACCAGCTTCTTCATACGAAGCTTCTTCTAGTACTGATTTGATCAGGCTAATCCACTCAGGCAGACGCATAACAAGATCTTGATAATCGCTAGAACGTAAATCAAAAGTGTTAATCACCTCTAGCAACTGCTTACCTGCAGCGTCTTTTTCTAAAGCAGAGCCCATTCCTGTGTCTTGCAAATTTTGCTGCAAGAGAACATAAGCGCTTGAGCAACGCAGATCTAATTCTTGCCAGGCGTAGTGCCGCTCCCTGACAAATTGCAGGATTTTTAATAAAGCCTCATTTGGCACCGCACCAAGAGTAGCGGCATAGGCATTAGCGCGCTCAATTGCCATGTAAAAGGTTTCCCAGCCGGACTTTGCCTGACTGGCAATCAAAATATCTTCGAGTTGTGCCACTAGACCAATGCAAACCTCGGGGGACTGCCCAATGCAAGTGGGAATATCTAAATACGGGTTTTGTAAGAACTCTAATAGTGCACTTGCTGTTGGTCCTTCCTTGGGAGCGCGGATCAACTCTAACCAGCTATTGATTGCTGCTGCCGCCCTCGTGGTATCAATCTTCCATCCAGTTTCATCACGAATTTTTAAAGCTGGGCCTAAACGTGCCAACAATGCTCGTACCCGTCTTGCAGCAAGACGATCTTGCGCGACTAATGCAATATTTGTTTTATGGGCAATTAAATGAGACTCAA
>CANHLB010000056.1 GCA_947461335.1 Burkholderiaceae bacterium
CTAGTCGAGCACCAACTCCTGAAGTAATTGATTCAATTCACTTTCGAAAAATATGATCCGTACAGCCCTCCTCTCCGTCTCTGATAAAAATGGCATCGTGCCCTTTGCTAAAGCACTTCATGAGCAAGGCATTAAGCTGATTTCTACTGGCGGTACTGCAAAACTCTTGGCTGATAACCAATTACCAGTGGTGGAAGTAGCTTCTTTAACGAAATTTCCAGAAATGCTTGATGGCCGCGTTAAGACATTGCATCCCATGGTGCATGGCGGCCTTTTAGCCCGAAGAGATTTTCCAGAGCATATGGCCGCCCTAAAAGAGCATGGCATCGATACCATCGATATGCTCGTCATCAACCTTTATCCATTTAATGAGACAGTCGCTAAAGAAAATTGTTCATTCGAAGACGCAGTAGAGAACATCGACATCGGTGGACCAGCAATGTTGCGCGCAGCGGCCAAAAATCATCAGGATGTGACTGTGCTCATCTCGCCTGAAGACTATGCGCCGGTATTGGCTGAAATGAAAGCCAACAAGAATAGCGTTTCATATAAAACGAATTTAAGCTTGGCTAAGAAAGTTTTTGCACATACTGCCAGATACGATGGCGCCATTGCTAACTATCTCTCTGCACTAGGTGATGACTTGGATCACAAAACGCGTTCAGCCTATCCAGAAACATTACACCTTGCTTTTGAAAAAGTTCAAGAGATGCGCTATGGTGAAAACCCACATCAGTCAGCAGCTTTCTACAAAGATATCGCCCCAGTTTCTGGAGCACTTGCTAATTACAAGCAATTACAAGGTAAAGAGCTTTCTTACAACAATATTGCTGATGCTGATTCAGCATGGGAATGTGTCAAGAGCTTTACTGGTAACGCTGGAGGAGCAGCAGCCTGCGTCATTATTAAGCATGCTAACCCTTGCGGCGTAGCAGTTGGAGCGAATGCCCTTGAAGCCTATCAGAAGGCCTTTAAAACCGATCCAAGTTCAGCCTTTGGTGGAATTATTGCCTTTAATGTTCCTTGTGATGGCGCTGCTGCTGAAGCAATCTCCAAACAATTTGTAGAGGTATTAATTGCTCCTGTTTTTAGTGATGAAGCAAAAGCGATCTTTGCAAGCAAACAAAATGTTCGTCTTCTAGAAATTCCGCTTGGAACAGCGTGTAATGCCTATGACTTCAAGCGGGTTGGTGGTGGCTTACTGGTTCAATCACCAGATGCGAAGAATGTTTTGCATAGTGAGATGCGTGTAGTAAGCCAAAGACAGCCGACTCCTAGTGAAATGAACGACATGATGTTCGCTTGGCGTGTGGCTAAATTTGTCAAATCGAATGCGATTGTGTATTGCGCTAATGGCATGACTCTTGGTATAGGTGCTGGTCAAATGAGTCGCGTAGATTCGGCCCGGATGGCTAGTATTAAAGCGGAGAATGCCGGCTTGAGCCTGAAGGGCTCAGCGGTTGCTAGTGATGCATTCTTCCCATTCCGCGATGGTTTAGATGTTGTTGTCAATGGTGGCGCTAGCTGTGCAATTCAGCCGGGTGGCAGTATGCGAGATGACGAGATTATTGCGGCAGCCAATGAACATGGTATTGCTATGGTCTTTACTGGTATACGGCACTTCCGTCACTAAGTAACATTAAGATGCCAATACGCTGGATAGGAATCGACCCAGGTTTACGCACTACCGGTTTCGGTGTGATTGATGTGGATGGCCATAAACTCACCTACGTAGCATCAGGAACGATTGAAAGTGGTGATCCCGCTAAAGGCTTACCTGAACGTCTAGGTGCTTTATATGCTGGGCTCAAAGAAGTCCTCGAAACCTATCACCCAGAGTCTGCTGCGATTGAAGAGGTCTTCTTAAATGTAAATCCTCGTTCGACTTTAATGCTTGGGCAAGCCAGAGGCGCAGTCATTGCAGCACTGGTTTCTGAAAAACTTCCCGTCGCTGAATACAGCGCCCTGCGAGTAAAGCAAGCCATTGTTGGAACAGGTCGTGCTGCTAAACCTCAAGTGCAAGAAATGGTCAAACGCCTACTGCGCTTAAATCGCGCCCCTGGAACAGATGCTTCAGATGCCTTAGGAGTAGCCATCTGTGCCGCCCATCATGCACAAATTCCTAAAGCAATTACCGCCGCTATAGCGCCCAAGAAACGTAGCAAGTAAATCCATCACAGGTTAAGATCTTTATATGATTGGTCGCATTCAAGGTACGCTCGTTTCAGTTCACCCTCCTCGCCTCTTGGTAGATTGCCAAGGGATTGGATACGAGGTGGATGTTCCCATGAGTACCTTGTATCAACTACCTCAAACTGGTCAAAAAATTACTCTACTGACGCACTTTCAGGTTCGTGAGGATGCGCAGCAACTCTTTGGCTTTGCCACTGAGACTGAGCGTGAAGCTTTTAGACAACTCATTAAGATCAGTGGGGTTGGCTCTCGTACTGCGCTAGCTGTTCTTTCAGGCATGAGTGTGAATGAATTAGCACAAGCGATTGCACTACAAGAAGCGGGGCGGCTAACCCAAGTTCCTGGAATAGGTAAGAAAACTGCTGAACGCCTTTGTCTTGAGCTAAAAGGAAAGCTTGCTCCAGATCTTGGCATCAGTTCTGGCAAACCCCAAGCTATTGAGGCCAGCAGCGAAGTGCTTCAAGCACTCTTGGCTTTGGGCTATTCAGAAAAAGAAGCGCTGCTTGCCCTCAAACAAATCCCTCCTGATTCCTCAGTTTCTGATGGTATTCGGATGGGTCTAAAGTATCTATCTAAGCCCTAATAGATAAACACCACTACACTTGCAGCATGGCAATTCATACAGACGACCTTAGCTCTATTCCTGAAGATTTACCGGAGAATAGCGATCGCATTGTGAGCGGTGCAGCGGGTAATGCCGAAGCCGTCTTTGAAAGAGCCCTTCGACCCAAACAGCTTGATGAGTATGTTGGTCAAACTAAGGCGAGAGCTCAGTTAGAGATTTTTATTAGCGCAACTAGAGCGCGCCAAGAAGCGCTTGATCATGTGCTTCTCTTTGGCCCTCCCGGACTTGGAAAAACAACTCTCGCTCATATTATTGCGAGAGAGCTTGGCGTGAATCTGCGCCAGACCAGTGGTCCAGTCCTAGATAGGCCTGGCGACCTTGCTGCCCTGCTCACCAACTTAGAGACAAATGATGTGCTCTTTATTGACGAGATTCATCGCCTCTCTCCAGTAGTTGAAGAAATTCTTTACCCTGCACTAGAGGACTACAGCTTAGACATCATGATTGGTGAAGGTCCTGCAGCACGTAGTGTCAAGATTGATCTCAAACCATTTACCTTAATTGGCGCTACGACTCGTGCTGGCATGCTGACAAATCCATTACGCGATCGCTTTGGTATTGTGGCAAGACTTGAGTTCTACACCACCGAAGAGCTCACCAAAATTATCAATCGTTCAGCAAACCTACTAAAGGCTGACATAGATCCAGAAGGATCCGTCGAGATTGCCAAACGTGCACGTGGAACGCCGCGTATTGCTAATCGCTTACTCAGAAGAGTTCGCGATTATGCAGAAGTCAAAGGCACCGGCACCATAACTAAAGCCATGGCCGATGCTGCGCTCCAGATGCTCGATGTAGATCCAAGCGGCTTTGACGTCATGGATAGAAAATTACTCGAAGCGATCTTGCATAAGTTTGATGGCGGCCCAGTAGGCATTGATAACTTGGCAGCAGCTATTGGTGAAGAGCGTGACACCATTGAAGATGTATTAGAACCCTACCTCATTCAGCAAGGCTATCTGCAAAGAACCTCGCGAGGCAGAATCGCTACTCGTCAGGCCTATGAGCATTTTGGCTTAACGCCACCTAGCGGGACTGCAAGCTTAGACTTGTAGTTTGAATTGCTACTTTTCAATCTAATTCTTCACCACCGCTGGAGGAATCCACTGAGGTGAACTAGCGCTACTAGTCCCGTTGTAAGGATTGAGGATAGTACTCACCCCATTAGTGTTGGCAGCTACAGGATTATATAAACGCATCAACACTGTGAAAGTATCCGCTGGAACTGGAATCCAATACGGCAAAAGTGCACTATTAGTTGGCACGCTATTTTGGAAATACAGAGTGGGGATACCACCAGCAGATGCTAGCTGAATTGACCCTAAAGCATAAACGCCACCAACTTGGGTGGTGTAGTAATAGCTATTGGTAGTCGAACTATACAAATTATTACTTGAGTCATAAATAGTTACTGACCAAAAACCATTGTTTGTTGTAATTGGTGGAATTCCAGTGCTAGAAAAATTGAGAGAATAGCTATTGCTGTTAGCACCTGATAGAGGCTCGTCGCCACTATCCTTCTTTAGTTGGGGGTATGCGCCATCAGCAGCTAAATTAGCGCCTAAACCAACCTGTGCTACAGCTGCGGCAGTAATCCATCCGCCATATGTTGGGCTGTATTGGCCCAAAGTATTGTTAATCACCCAATTTGTCGCAGGATCTGGTGTGGGATTATTAGCAATCAAGGTTATAGCCGAAGCAGCTTCTGCGTAGGCAGTAGAGATTTTCTCTTTTTGTGCTGTTGTTAAACCGCTTGTATTAAAGCCTGTACTAGTTAACCCCATCATTGAAAAATTACTAAACATTGCGCTTTGATCAGTGACATTTGAGGCCATATTTAAGACACCATTTTGTACGCCTGCGTAGTTAACCAAAAATTGATTCTGGCCCACGGCAGCAGCTAAATTGGTATAAAACTGAGTAGCTGAACTGGCTGTTGTTTCGGTGGATGGGGCACTACTTTGCTTAACAGAGCCACCCTTAGTGTTGGTGTACTTTGTAAGCGCTGATAAAGTATATTGTTTTAAGACATTTTGAGATTTCCAAAGCGCTAGAGCACTGCTAGCAGTTCCATATAGGGTTTGATATAAGGTTTGCGGGGTCCCATTTTCGGTAGGAACGGCATATGAATCAACCGCTACCCTCCCCAATAACCAAGCTTGGGGGGTATAAATCGCAAGAGAATTATTAGGGTAGGCTTCGCGAACTGCTGATGCATAAGAAGCATTAGCATAGTAAAGCACGACTGATCCGCACGTATTCACTCGGGTACCAACGCTGCCTTGCACATTTGTGTACGCATCCATGATTTGCAATACGTTATAAGTGGAAGATTGAGGATAGGTCACTAAATAGGGATTCACACTTAAATCCACAAATCCATTGGCATAGAGCACAGATGTATTTGGGGAAACAATCGATGTCCCTGTATTAATAGTGAGTACCGGGTCCAAGGTATTAATAGCAATAGCGTTATTCGTAAAGTAATAGCCCTGTTTCTCCCAAAACTGCTCAACTGGCAATCCCCAAACATAAGCGCTTACAGCAGCGGCATAGTAGCGGTTGTCACCCACCAAAGCTTGAAGCGGGGTAACTGCTAGTGGATTACGCACTACACCACCACCCACCTTTATAGAATCTTTTGAAGCCTCAATAGCAGCATTGCTGGCCGCCGCGTAAATTGCAGTATAAAAAACATCCAATTGACTGGGGGCATCTGAGATAGGGGCCGCAGTAACAGGAAATGGCGAACTAGTTAGCGTGCAATTACTGCTTAACACACTAGCTGGGCTTGATTCACCAAGAGAGCTTGAAGAACCTCCACAAGAAATCATCAAAAAAATTGGTGATAAAAAAAATAATCTTGCAAAGAGGTGCAGAAAATGAGTCATGTTTAAGTCCCCCTTTATGAGTTTTTTTAGACGCCTGATGATAGCAAATGAATATCTATTTACTGGTAATCAGATCAGCATAAGCAATACATTGCCACTGATGATTGATGCGCTTCCAAACACTTAAGCGTGGGGAATACTCTGGTGACAACTCTTTGCCATCGCGATATTCCAGTGCTGCAATCCAAAAACTTACTACGAGATTGTCCTCGGCTTGCGTTACCTTAAAGTCCTTAAACTTCACGGGACCAAGATGCATCTCCTTCATGAGCTGCATTGCACTCTCTTTATCGCATGCGCCTTGAGAGCTAACAAACTGACAGCTAGGGGCAAGCATCTTTTCTAAAGCTTCCCAGTTTTTATCCTGAATCAACTTGACTGAAAGTCGCTCTAACTCTTCTGCCTCTAGTTCAATACTTTTCTGATTCATTTCTGCGGTTTCTTAGGTAAGCGTTACTTTTGCAAACTTACGCTTACCCACTTGCACTACGTAAGTTCCCGCTTCAATCTTGAGTTGCTTATCAGTGATCGTTGCACCATCAATCTTCACACCGTTTTGCTCAATATTACGCATGGCTTCAGAGGTCGATGGAGCAAGGCCTGCTGCCTTAAGAAGGTTAGCAATAGCCATCGGCGCCCCAGAGAGACTTACTTCCAGAATCTCATCGGGCACACCACCTTTAGCGCGATGATTAAAGTCTTCTAAGGCTTTTTCTGCTGCCGTCTGCGAATGAAAGCGCGCTACGATTTCTTGTGCGAGTAGCACTTTACAGTCTTTGGGATTTCGTCCGGCTGCCACTTCTTGCTTCATTAAATCGATTTCAGACATTGGTCTAAATGAGAGCAAGGTGAAGTAATCCCACATCAAGTCATCTGAGATGCTCAAGAGTTTTCCAAACATTTCACTGGCCGGCTCGCTAATACCAATGTAATTACCTTTGGACTTACTCATTTTCTCAACACCATCAAGACCTACCAAGAGCGGCATAGTCAAAATACATTGAGGCTCCTGGCCATACTCACGCTGGAGTTCACGACCAACCAAGAGATTAAATTTCTGATCCGTACCACCAAGCTCTAAATCACTCTTCAGAGCAACAGAGTCATATCCCTGCATTAAGGGATATAAAAATTCATGGATGGAAATAGGTACACCACTACGATAGCGCTTCGTAAAGTCATCACGTTCTAGCATTCTGGCAACCGTATGTTTAGCAGCCAACTGAATCATGCCACGTGCACCCAATGGATCACACCATTCACTGTTGTAACGTACTTCTGTTTTCGAAGGGTCAAGTACCATGCTCGCCTGACGATAGTAAGTTTCGGCATTCACTGCGATTTCTTCTGCAGTCAGTGGTGGACGAGTGGCATTACGACCTGATGGATCACCAATCATGCTAGTGAAGTCACCAATCAAGAAAATCACTGTATGCCCTAAATCTTGGAGTTGGCGTAACTTATTCAAAACAACCGTATGGCCCAAATGAATATCCGGTGCAGTTGGATCTAAGCCAAGTTTAATTCGAAGTGGAGTCTTGGAAGCCTGGCTACGCGCTAGCTTCTGGACCCAATCCGCCTCAACCAATAGTTCATCACAGCCACGTTTAGTGACTTCAAGTGCCGCAAAGACTTCAGGGGTCAAAGGATATTTTTGTTCTGGTTTAGCCGTCATACTGATTCGGATGCTGATACAGTTATTTAGTATTTGAATTGTTAAGCATAATTGTCGCATTCCTGAGAACGAGATGAACAAATCGCATTCCCTCTACATTGGCCTCATGTCTGGTACTAGCCTAGATGGGATTGATGCCGTTCTGGCCAAGATTGGGCCCGATGGAGAAACCAGCACCCAAGCAGCCTTTAGCACCCCCTTTAGTTCTGAGCTGCGTAAAGCTCTATTTGAGCTTCAAACTACAGGCCCTAATGAGCTCCACCGAGAGAAGCAAGCTGGTAATGCCTTGGCAATAGCCTATGCAGATGCTGTCAGCCAATTACTCCAAAAGGAGAATTTAAAGCCAGATGACATTACTGCTATTGGCGCCCATGGCCAAACCATTCGTCATCAACCTGATCTTGGTGACATGGCTTATACCCATCAGACACTCAATCCTGCCCTCTTAGCAGAACGGACTGGGATTGATGTGATCGCTGATTTTAGAAGTCGTGATGTAGCTGCTGGTGGTAATGGCGCACCTTTAGTACCTGCGTTTCATGCGCAGCAATTTCCATCCTCTGAAAATGTAGCGATTCTTAATATCGGCGGGATTGCCAACCTCACACTTCTTCCAAAAAGTGGTGAGGTAACAGGATTTGATTGTGGCCCTGGAAATATGTTGATGGATGCTTGGATTGCTAAACATCAGGGAGATGCCTTTGATGAAAATGGTAATTGGGCATTGCAAGGAAAAGTCAGTGAAGCACTGCTTGCAAAAATGTTGGCAGACCCCTTCTTTAGCAAAGCACCGCCCAAGAGTACTGGAAGAGATGATTTTCATCTGAATTGGTTGCACGAAAAAATAGGTACACATCATCGGCCTGAAGATGTACAAGCAACGCTATTACATTTAACTGCGCATACTGCATTAGAAGCTTTGGTGCGTTATGCCCCGCAAACCCAGAACTTGATTGTCTGCGGGGGCGGCGCTAGAAATAATGCCTTAATGAATTTACTCAAAGTCAAAGCACAACAGCTCTTAAAACAGCCCTTAGAAATCGCCACGAGTGATGCCGTTGGTATTGATCCCCAACTCGTTGAAGGCCTTGCCTTTGCATGGCTTGCTTGGGCTCATAAAGAAAAACGGCCAGCAAATTTGCCAGCCGTTACGGGAGCGAAGGGGCCTAGAATTCTAGGCGCTTGCTATCCAGCGTAGTCAATCTCTTTAAGCAGAGAAAGAAGATCCGCAACCACAAGTTGTTGTAGCATTTGGATTCTTAATCACAAACTGTGAACCGTTGATATCTTCTTTGTAATCAATCTCAGCACCAACTAAATATTGGAAGCTCATTGAATCTACTAAAAGGGTTACACCGTTCTTTTCAAACAAGGTGTCATCTTCATTAACAGCATCATCAAATGTGAAGCCATACTGAAAACCTGAGCAACCACCGCCTTGAACGAATACGCGCAACTTCAACTCTGGATTGCCTTCTTCAGCAATCAAGTCAGCCACTTTTGCAGCAGCGCTATCCGTAAACACCAATGGGGTTGGTGGCTCGGCTAAATCTTGTA
>CANHLB010000057.1 GCA_947461335.1 Burkholderiaceae bacterium
CACCATTTCTGGCGTCAGGACCTAAACCTGGTGCGTCTACCAATTTCGCCATCCTCGCGAATATCCGCAAACACTGCCAAGCTTAAACTTCACTCTAAAGAGCGTAATTCTACAATGCTTGGGGTTTTAAGAGGATCTTTACGCCTTATAGAGCAATGCTACGGCGTGTACTGCAATGCCCTCACCCCTCCCAAGGTGCCCCAAGGATTCATTGGTTTTGGCCTTGAGGTTGACGTGGCTGGGCGTAACCATGAGGTCTGCAGCGATATTTCTGACCATTTCAGGCAAAAAATCAGCTAATTTGGGCTTTTGACAAATGATGGTGGCATCGACATTTCCAATCTGAAAGCCAGCCGCTTGCACCTTTTGAAGAGCTGCCCTTAGCAAGATTCGGCTATCCATATCTTTGAATGCAGGATCAGTGTCAGGGAATAACTGTCCAATATCGTTCAATCCAGCAGCTCCTAGCAAGGCATCAGTAAGCGCATGCAGCAAGACATCAGCATCTGAGTGGCCTAATAAACCCTTCTCATATGGGACGTGCACCCCACCAAGAATCAACTTACGCTCAGCGACGAGTGCATGAACGTCATAACCTTGGCCAATGCGAAACTGTGGAATATGAGTATTACCTGTTGTCATAAGAATTCTTTGCTTATCTTTTAGCTGAGTTCAATAATAATTGCATCAAATCCCAATCCGCAGGATGGGTAACTTTGAAGTTTCGGGTAGCACCCTCAATCAACAATGGCTTGGCACCTGCCAATTCCATAGCACTGGCCTCATCAGTAACATCAGCCTCTAATCGAATAGCATTCTCAAGAGCGCTATGGAGCTTTTTGAGACCAAACATTTGTGGTGTTTGGGCTTGCCATAAATGTTCTCGCGGTATGGTCTTCTCTATACGCGGTATATTGCCGGCGACCGCCAAATCAAGATTGGCCTGTTTTAAAGTATCTGCCAAACGGATAGCCAATAAACCACCGTCTTCAGAGTTTTGCACCGAGGAAATTAATTTTTCAATGAGCTCAGGCGTGATACCCGGTCTTGCGGCATCGTGTACCAAAATCCAATCATCGGGAGATATTCCAGATTTCAGTAGTTCTGCCAGAGTATTGCGCACAGTCTCTTGACGTGTAGGGCCGCCAGTAGGTAAAAAATGAATAGGTTTATTTCCTTTGGCAAGGCTTTTCAACATCGGGTTCTCTATAAATCCTGGAGAAACACCAATCCAAATGGATTCAATGAGCGAAGAATGCATGAAGGCTTCTATCGCGTAGGCCAGCATCGGTCTACCGGCAATCTCCTGGAACTGTTTGGGCAAATCGCCACCCAAGCGAGATCCGGTACCCGCAGTTGGTAAGAGAGCGTGACATTTCTTCATTGATTGATTTCCTAAGCTCATACCTGATTCTATAATGAGCACAGATGTCTGATGCATTAAATCTAGTACCCCCCATACCCGCCCTGCGGGCTGGGCAGCGCTTTACCTTTTCGGGGCTAGTAGGCTCAGCTGATTCCGCTTTAATAGCCCAAACAGCCTTGCGCTATCGAAATGATTTTTCAGTCATGGTGATTTTCTGTGCCCAGGCTCAAGAAGCGCAGCGACTTTTAGAAGAAATTCCTACTTTTGCCCCAAGCTTAAAGACTCGTCTTTTGCCCGACTGGGAAATTCTTCCTTATGATCATTTTTCGCCACACCAAGACTTAGTCTCTGAACGTCTAGCCACTCTTTATGAATTATTGAATGGAAGCTGCGATATTGTTTTGGTCCCTGTTACTACAGCGCTACAACGATTAGGTCCACCCAACTTCTTGTCCGGGCATACCTTCTTCTTTCGTCAGGGCGACAAGCTAAACGAGGCAGCCCTAAAACTGCAACTTCAACAAGCTGGCTACGATCCTGTAAGCGCAGTCATGAGGCCTGGTGAATACAGCATTCGCGGTGGTCTCATTGATTTATTTCCGATGGGATCAAACCTACCTTACCGTTTAGATCTATTTGGCGATGAAATTGAGCAGATACGCTCCTTTGATCCAGACACCCAAAGAAGTCTTTATCCAGTTAAAGAAGTTCGGCTACTTCCTGGACATGAATTTCCCTTCGATGATGAAGCACGAACGGCCTTTAGAGGTCGTTGGCGTGAGGTCTTTGAGGGTGATCCTACTCGTTGCTCTATTTATAAAGATGCCAACCTAGGGATACCTAGCGCAGGAATAGAGTCCTATTTACCCATGTTCTTTGCGGAGCAATCATGCGTATTTGATTACTTCCCAAGATCAGGTGATCCAGTTTGGATCGTGAGCACCGGGGATATCGACGAAGCAATACGCAGCTTTTGGAAAGAGACTCTCGCACGCTATGAGTTTCTTAAACATGATCTTGATCGCCCTATTCTTCCACCAAAAGAACTATTCCTTGATGTTGATGAGTTCTTCTCAATATCAAAACCACATGCGCGTTTAGTCTTAGAAAAAGACACTTCTCAAACTGCTCAGTTCCTTCAGGTACCCGACATTGCCGTACATCGTAAAGATGCTGATCCAGTATCGAATTTACGAAAATTGCTTGCAAGTGAAAAAATCCGCATTCTACTTTGCAGTGATAGTGCCGGGCGTAAAGAATCTATTCGACAGTTATTAGACGAAAGCAATTCTGTCGCAGGGCAAGATGGCAAACCCCTCTATCAACTTAAGCCAGAGGGCTTTGAAACGGTTGCTGACTTTATTAAGAGTGATTCCCAATTCGGATTAACGACGGCTCCACTTTTTAACGGCTTCTCTTGGCCTGAGCAAAATCTCATCATTGTTACGGAAGCAGAGCTATTTACCTCGACCGCAAGACAACGGCGCAAAGGAAAAGGATCTGAAAGTGCTGATCCTGACATGCTTTTTAAGGACCTGTCGGAACTGAAGATTGGCGACCCAGTAGTTCATGCCGAACATGGCATTGGTCGTTACCAAGGTTTGGTTTTTCTCAATTTAGCGCCACCAAAAGAAGCGCCTATTTTTGAAGAGTTTTTGCATCTTCAATACGCAGGCGATGCTACCCTATACGTACCGGTTCAGCAATTGCAAATGGTTACTCGTTATGCCGGCTCCGATCCCGACTCTGCACCACTGCATCAACTCGGATCGGGTCAGTGGGATAAGGCCAAACGTAAAGCAGCTCAGCAAATTAGAGATACTGCTGCGGAGCTCCTGGGGCTATATGCTGCAAGAGCGATTCGCAAAGGTCATGCCTTTGAATTTTCTGCTCACGACTACGCCGCTTTTTCAGAAAGCTTCGGCTTTGAAGAAACTCCGGATCAAGCCAACGCCATTGCTGCAGTGATTGGTGATATGACTAGCGGAACACCAATGGATAGACTGGTTTGTGGTGACGTTGGCTTTGGTAAAACAGAGGTTGCGCTACGAGCAAGTTTTATTGCTGTGATGGGTGGTAAGCAAGTCGCCATTCTGGCACCTACTACCTTATTGGCAGAACAACACGTTGCCACCTGGAAAGATCGCTTTGCAGATTGGCCTGTGCGTATAGTTGAACTCTCGCGCTTTAAAACTACGAAAGAAATCAATACTGCCTTAGAGGCCATTGCTAAAGGCGATGCCGATATCATTATTGGTACCCATAAACTACTCTCTAAGGAAACCCAGTTTGCCAACCTTGGTTTGGTGATTGTGGATGAGGAACACCGTTTTGGCGTACGCCAAAAGGACGCCCTTAAAGCCTTACGTGCTGAGGTAGATATCCTCACTCTGACAGCTACTCCAATCCCAAGAACATTGGGCATGGCGATGGAGGGCTTACGTGAGTTCTCTATTATTGCTACTGCTCCACAGAAACGCTTAGCGATTAAAACCTTTGTACGCCGTGAAGGTGATAGCGTTATTCGAGAAGCAGTTCTGCGAGAAATCAAACGTGGTGGCCAGGTCTATTTCCTGCACAATGAAGTAGAAACAATCCAGAATCGAAAACATGCATTACAGGAATTGATTCCAGAGGCAAGTATTAGCGTAGCACACGGGCAGATGCACGAGCGCGAACTTGAATCTGTTATGCGCGAGTTCGTTACCCAGCGCACCAATATTTTATTGTGTACTACGATTATTGAAACGGGTATTGATGTACCAACTGCTAATACGATCATCATGCACCGTGCAGATAAGTTTGGCCTAGCCCAATTACATCAATTGCGTGGTCGTGTTGGCCGCTCCCATCACCAAGCCTATGCTTACCTACTTGTTCCTGATCCAGAGGCCCTTAGCAAACAAGCACAATTGCGCCTCAATGCCATTCAGGCTATGGAAGAGCTTGGGTCTGGCTTCTATTTAGCCATGCATGACTTAGAGATTCGAGGTGCTGGTGAAGTATTGGGAGATAAGCAGTCGGGTGAAATACATGAAATTGGTTTTCAGCTCTATACCGAAATGTTAAATCGCGCCGTCAAATCTTTAAGGAGCGGTAAGGAACCAGATTTGCTTTCGCCTCTACAAGCAACTATTGATGTCAATCTCGGTGTTCCTGCCCTTCTTCCTGCCGACTATTGCCCTGATGTACACGAGCGCTTATCACTCTACAAACGCTTTGCTGGTACAAATGATTTTTCAGAGCTCATGGGATTACGTGAAGAATTAGTAGATCGCTTTGGAGATCTTCCAGATCAAGCGAAATCTTTTTATGAAACCCATCGCCTGCGACTAGAAATGAGTGGCTTTGGGATTAAGAAAATTGATGCGACGCCAGCATCTATTCAGATTCAATTTGTTCCCAACCCACCGATTGATCCATTAAAAATTATTCGACTTATTCAGAATTCAAAGCATATTCAGCTTAACGGGCAAGATAAGCTCAAAGTACTGCCCCAGAAAGACCGGGAATTTGAAAAACTCGAACATCGTTTAGATGCCATTAGACAAGTATTAAGAGGTTTGAACGAGTCAGCCATGCTGACGCCTGCAAAGGCGAATTAATCATTCCCCATTATGATTAAAGCCATGTCCAAGTTAAACCTTGTTGCCCTCTCTAGAGAGCCCATCTCTGAAAAACTCGTCTTTGAGTTAAAAGATCGAGCAATAAAACTTGGAATAATGCTTCACACCGTTGGCGGCCAAACATCGAATGGCACTTACTATATAGAACGCTGGGAATCAAGTGAGCAATTAGATTTAACTCAAAGAGAAAGTCTACGCTCTATTGCGGCAGGATTGAATAGTGATCTCTGCTTTTTAAATTCCGACCTTCAGCCAACTGACATTAAAGTGCTGGCGATGGATATGGACTCGACCTTAATCAATATTGAATGTATTGATGAGATAGCTGACTTCACAGGTAAAAAGGCAGCTGTCGCAAACATTACTGAAGCAACGATGCGAGGAGAAATCAAAGATTTCCAGGAGAGTCTTCGCCGTCGTGTTGCCTTGTTAGAGGGTGTATCGGCCAATACACTTGATGCAGTTTATCGAGAGCGCTTACAGCCCAATCCAGGTGCGATAGAGTTATTAGCCGGCGCCAATCAGCGTGGTCTCTATACCCTCCTTGTTTCTGGAGGTTTTACCTTTTTTACCGAAAAACTGCGCCAGCAATTGGGTTTCAAGCAGGCTCAAGCTAATACCCTTGAAATCATTGATGGCAGA
Organism: Burkholderiaceae bacterium; assembly: GCA_947461335.1. GTDB lineage: Bacteria > Pseudomonadota > Gammaproteobacteria > Burkholderiales > Burkholderiaceae > Polynucleobacter. The sequence goes on from CANHLB010000057.1 coordinate 5,635, forward strand.
CTCACAGGCAAAGTGCTTGGGGAGATTGTGGATGGCGCAGCTAAAGCAGCCTATCTTGATCAAGTTTGTTGCAAACTGGGTTGCAGCAAAGCAAATGCAATCACGATTGGAGATGGCGCAAATGATCTCATCATGATGAATGGCTCTGGCATTAGCATTGCTTATAAAGCAAAGCCTATCGTCAAAGAAAAAGCCGACGCGGCTTTTGACCGAGTCGGCTTGGATGCTGCTTTGCTGCTAATTTCTTAGCTATACGATTACATACGCTCGAAAATAGTCGCAATACCTTGTCCACCGCCAATACACATTGTTACTAAGGCGTATTTACCTTGAACGCGTTGTAATTCATGAAGAGCCTTAGTAGCAATTGCAGCACCCGAGCAACCAATTGGGTGACCTAAAGCGATTGCACCGCCATTCACGTTGGTTTTGGCGGGATCTAAGCCTAAACCTTTAGTAACTGCTAAGGCTTGCGCAGCAAATGCTTCATTGGACTCAATCACATCCATCTGATCTAATTTCAGTCCAGCGCGCTCAAGAGCAAGCTTAGTAGCAGGAATGGGTCCTTCACCCATGATGTGGTTAGGTACACCAGCTACTGCATAAGACACTAAACGGGCGATCGGTTTATGACCAGCCTTCTTCGCTGTTTCAGCATCAGCCAAGACAAAGAATGCTGCGCCATCGTTAATACCAGAGGCATTTCCAGCAGTCACAGAGCCACCTTCTTTTTTGAACACAGCCTTCATCTTGCCCAGAGTTTCCATAGTGGTTTCTGGTTTGCAATGCTCGTCCGTATCAAACACGATATCGCCCTTACGAGACTTGATGGTAATCGGAACAATCTGCGACTTAAAACGACCTTCTTTGATCGCATGAGCAGCACGACGATGGGACTCGACTGCAAGAGCATCTTGCTCTTCACGTGTCAGCTTCCATTTTTCAACGAGGTTCTCGGCAGTAACACCCATATGACCAACACCAAATGGGTCAGTCAATACAGCAACCATCAAGTCGAGCATTTTGGTATCGCCCATGCGCGCACCGCTGCGCATTGCAGGAGAGCCATACATACCTCGTGACATCACTTCAACGCCGCCACCAACACCATAATCACAATCACCCAACATAATTTGCTGAGCAGTAGTCACAATTGCCTGTAAACCTGAACTGCATAAACGATTCAATGACATCGCTACAGATTCCATTGGCAAGCCAGCCTGGATAGCTGCCACGCGAGCAACGTAAGCGTAACGACTATCTGTTGGAATGGTGTTGCCTACAGTAACGTAATTAATTAGGGCAGGATCAACCCCAGAGCGGGCAACCGCTTCTTTCATCACAATGCCGCCGAGCTCAGAAGGCTCAAAGCTGCTGAGTGAGCCATTGAAGGCACCAATAGCGGAACGAACTGCACTTAAGACAACGACGTCACGACTCATATAAATCCCCTTAGCAAAACCCAAAAATAGGCTTAATTAACAATACGATCATCATTTTTATTATATTCTTCAAGTTTCAGCTATTAGGTCATGCCCTTGGGAGCTAATTACGGTTGCCCGGATAATTTCCCCAGCACGATAGCGTTTTGAAGGCTTACTGGAGGGCAAAACCCTTACCAAACCATCAATTTCAGGGGCATCACCGATAGTTCTACCAATTCCACCCGATTCATCGACTCGGTCAATAAGTACCTGGATCCTTTTACCTATTTTTTTAGTCAGTCGCTGAATCGAAATATCCTCTGCTTTAGCCATAAAACGTGCACGACGCTCCTCGCGAATCTCATCAGGAACTGGGTTTTCTAATTGATTGGCTGTAGCACCATCGACCGGTGAATAGGCAAAGCAACCAGCGCGATCAATTTGTGCTTCATCTAAGAAATTCAGCAGGTAGTCAAACTCTGCTTCTGTCTCCCCAGGAAATCCTGCAATAAAGGTGCTGCGAATGACTAGATCAGGGCAAGCCGCACGCCAGGCCAAGATACGTTCTAAATTCTTTTCACCGCTAGCAGGCCGTTTCATTCTTTTAAGAACATCTGGATGTGCGTGTTGCAGCGGAATATCCAAATAAGGCAGCACTCCATAACCGTGTTCGGCAAACTCTGCCATGAGGGGCAAGATGTCATCCACATGGGGATATGGATAAACATAATGCAGTCTCACCCATGCCTGATGCTCACGTGCAATTTGATTTAAGGCGTTAACCAAATCAAACATGCGAGTCTTCACTGGCTTGCCATCCCAAAAGCCAGTGCGATATTGAATATCAACGCCATATGCACTGGTGTCTTGAGAGACAACGAGCAACTCTTTTACACCTGACTCAAATAAACGTTTAGCTTCTAACAATACTTCGCCAATGGGTCTTGATACCAAATCGCCTCGAAGACTGGGGATGATGCAGAAGGTACAACGATGATTGCAGCCTTCAGATATTTTTAGATAAGCATAGTGCTTGGGAGTGAGCTTAATTCCTGCTGGAGGAACTAAGTCTGTAAATGGATCGTGTGGCTTTGGTAAGTGCAGATGAATTGCCTGCATTACCTCATCAGTTGCGTGAGGGCCTGTAACAGCTAGGACCTTAGGATGAATACTCTGGATAAGATCACTACCATCAGCGTTCTTTTTGGCTCCCAAGCAGCCGGTCACAATGACCTTGCCATTTTCAGCAAGTGCTTCTCCAATCGCTGAAAGACTCTCCTCTACTGCTGAATCGATAAAGCCACAGGTATTGACAATAACCAGATCTGCGCCTGAATAATCTTTAGCAGTCTCATAGCCTTCAGCGCTAAGCTGGGTCAAGATAAGTTCAGAATCAACGAGAGCCTTAGGACAGCCTAAGGAGATAAAGCCAATTTTTCCAGCCACAACTATTCTTTTTCAGATTTATTGGGCTGTGGTGTAAATGGAAAATTACTAAAAAGATTTTGTGAGCCCTGCAATTGCTCTTGCATTTTCACAAATAGATCTTTACTTTGCTCCATGTAATTTCCCATCAAGCCTTGCATGAGAGGATTTTGGAGATTCATCATCTGCGACCAAGCCTCAGGTGTGCTGCCAGCCCCTAGTCCTTTTGTTTGATCGCCTAATTTATTATGGATATCAACGAATGACTGCATAGTCTTTTCAAGATAATTTCCCATTAAGCCCTGCATGGAGTTGCCATAAAAGCGAATGATCTGAGAAAGCATTTGCGATGAAAATACTGGCGCACCGCCAGCCTCTTCCTCAAGAATAATTTGCAGCAAAATGTTGCGAGTGAGATCTTCATCAGTCTTTGCATCGATGACTTTAAAAACTTCA
>CANHLB010000058.1 GCA_947461335.1 Burkholderiaceae bacterium
CGGGTCTGGGACATGATCTGAATATCGACACCCTTCAGATCGTAATCTTTTAGGCAAGCGTTAACTTTCTTAATCAACTCAGCTTCGTGTGGACGGTAGTCATCTAACCAAAATACTGCTGGAGTATTAGAAAGACGTGCACGTTTGACCGCCAACTTCACCCAGTCACGAATCGGCGCATCTTTTAATTGACACATACGCCAGATATCACCCTCTTCAACATTTTGCTCGAGGAGCACAGTGCCATCATCAGCAACAATACGGGCTACGCCAGGTTCAGTAATTTCAAAAGTCTTGTCATGTGAACCATACTCTTCAGCCTGTTGAGCCATCAAGCCGACGTTAGGTACAGTCCCCATCGTGGTTGGATCGAAGTTACCGTGTGTCTTGCAAAAGTTGATCATTTCTTGATAGATACGAGCAAAAGTACTTTCTGGAATCACCGCTTTAGTGTCATGCAGACGGCCATCAGCGCCCCACATCTTGCCGCCAGCACGAATCATTGCTGGCATAGAAGCATCGACGATCACATCACTTGGAGAATATAAGTTAGTAATACCTTTAGCTGAATCCACCATCGCTAGCGCTGGACGGTGTTCATGACAGGCGTGGATATCTTGAATGATTTCTTCACGCTTAGACTCTGGCAGAGTCTTGATCTTTTCATAAAGGCTGCTCATACCATTATTGACATTGACGCCCAACTCTTCAAACAACTTGGCATGTTTAGCAAAGGCATCTTTGTAAAAAATCTTTACAGCGTGACCAAATACGATTGGATGAGAGATCTTCATCATGGTGGCCTTCACGTGCAAGGACCACATCATGCCAGTCTTATAAGCATCTTCGATTTCTTTTTCGTAGAACTCACAAAGTGCTTTTTTGCTCATATACATACTGTCGATAATCTCGCCAGCCAATAATGAGACTTTAGGTTTAAGGACAATGGTCTTACCACTTTTGGTCACCAAATCCATCTTCACATCACAGTCTTTGGTCATCGTCATTGACTTTTCGCCAGCGTAGAAGTCACCACCATGCATGTGAGATACATGTGTACGAGAAGCTTGGCTCCACTCACCCATCGAGTGAGGATGCTTGCGAGCAAATTGTTTCACCGCATTAGGCGCACGACGATCAGAATTACCTTCGCGCAATACGGGATTGACAGCGCTACCTAAACACTTAGAGTAACGCGCCCGAATAGCTTTTTCTTCTTCAGTCTTAGGATCATCTGGGAAATTGGGGATTTTGTAGCCTTTGGATTGCAGCTCTTTAATGGCTATCTGCAACTGCGGCACTGAGGCACTGATATTAGGAAGCTTAATAATGTTGGTATCAGGCATTAAAGTCATCTTGCCAAGTTCAGCCAAGTTATCAGGAACTTTTTGTTCTTGGGTCAAGAAATCAGGAAACTCAGCCAAGATACGGGAGGCAACAGAAATGTCACTCTTAACAATCTCAACGCCAGCAGGTGCCGTAAAAGTTCGGATAATCGGCAGAAATGCACAAGTCGCCAAGAGTGGCGCCTCATCTGTCAGCGTATAAATAATCTTTGATTTCTCTGAAGCCATTAACGTTTCCTTAATAGTGAAAAATTTATAGGGCTAGGTTTTTGCCTTGCCAGTCTCACATCCCCATTTTGCAAGCCACTGTTAGCGTACCCATTGCTAATGAGGGGAGTCTTCTATTTTAAATCATCAGGCTTGGTAAAACTGACAGATTTGAGGCCTAAAACTCTTAATGCTGCCCTAATTAAGGGAATTCACCGTAAACTGCAGCTCATGACCAGCAAGCACCCTTTACTTAACAAAAACTTGGTGCTCCTGATTGTTTGCCAGGGCCTATTCCTGACCAATAACGTCACCTTTATCGCCATTAATGGTTTGGTTGGCTTTAGTCTCGCGCCATTGGCTTGGATGGCCACCTTGCCTGTCATGGGCTATGTGGTGGGCGCAGCTTTCGCCACCTCAATCGTAGCTAAATCCCAGAATTACTTTGGTCGCAAGGTTTCATTTCAACTGGGTTTATTGGTAGCAATGCTTTCAGCGCTCCTATGCGCTTATGCAGCGCTTACCAGAAACTTCTGGCTCTTAGTGGCAGGAACCTTTATTGCAGGCTACTACAGTGCTAATGGACAGCTCTATCGCTTTGCCGCTGCTGAACTCACTGATGTAAGTCAGCGCGATAAGGCTGTTTCCTGGGTTTTAGCAGGTGGCATTCTGGGTGCGGTCATTGGCCCGAACTTAGCCTCATGGACACGCGATTTATTTGATACCGCTTTTTTAGGCGCCTACCTTACTCTCTCAATCGCTGCTGTGATTGGCATCGTGGTGATGCAATTCATTCACTTTCCGGAAGAATTCAAAACTTCGCATGCCCTTTCAGATGGACGCCCACTCAAGAGCATTCTTCAGCAGCCTGTGTTTATGGTTGCAGTGATAGGCGCGTCACTGGGTTATGGTGTGATGAATCTTTTAATGGCAGCTACGCCTTTAGCCATGCAGATTTGTGGGCTCCCTTTTTCAGACACCGCCCTAGTCCTAGAGTGGCACGTCATTGGTATGTTTGCCCCAGGATTCTTTACAGGCTCTCTAATTCAACGTTTTGGCGCCCTCAAAATTATGGGTGTTGGTGTAGTTCTCAATTTCATTTGTATTGCGATTGCATTAACAGGCACTGATCTCCATCAATTCTTTATTGCACTCTTTTTACTTGGGGTTGGCTGGAATTTCTTATTTACTGGTTCAACCTCATTAGCAATGACTGCTTATAAACCAAATGAGCGTGATAAAGCTCAAGCAGCAATTAACTTTTTTGTTTTCGGAACGATGGCATTTACCTCATTTGGATCGGGAGCGCTAATCACTTCTCAAGGCTGGAACATCCTGAACTTAGGATCGCTCATCCCCGTATGCGTTACGGCAGCAGCATTGCTATGGCTAGCAAAACAACATCGGCAAAAACAAATCGCTTAAGAAACTTTTGCTAGGGGTAAATTAAATAGCAGGTTTTGGGGCTTGAGTTTTAATTGCTGTTGCTCATTCATAGCAATCGCCATGTAAACCGGCTTCCCTAGCTGTGCAGATGCTACAACTGCTTCATCCACAAAATCTAGACGAAAGAGGCAAATCACTTTAGCGAGCTCTTCGGCCTCGACCAAATCTTTGTTGTAAAGCTTATTGAGAATCTCGGTGGCTGCTGCATCTAAGCCCACATGCCAAGACCATTTAGGATCACTAATTTGCTGCATGGGCGTAATGCGCACCTTGGCTCCCAGGAAATGCTCTATCCATTTTTCTAAGACACGGCAAAAGCGGTTAATCGGTTCATGTCCAAAATTGAGCTGCACCGCGAAATCAAAGTCCTCGTTACGCCCCCAATACTCGCTCGCATTTTCTTCATGCAATACGTCTAGATCAGCTGATCGCATTGTCATGGACTTCCCTTTCAGTAAATCCATAATGTTTCCGGTATCACCTGCTTGCGCATTGCGTGTCACGGTCTCATCATCTGCGCCCATCACAATGGCGTCCTCAAGAATAGTGATTTTTTGGGTTCTGAAAAATAACTCGCTCATACGGACATCTAAAGGGTCAGCTTCATCCCCCAAAATATGCCTAATAAAGATTTGTGCAAGTTGAGCCACAAATAAAGGCGGCACATCAACCCCCTCACCCTTAAAAAGACTCATGTAAAAACTCTCTAATGAGCTAGCAGCTAATAACCGTCCTCGGTAGCGCAGCCAAACTCGGTAGTTCTCTTGAATATCCTCGTCAGCCATGGAGGCAATCTCACCCTCGGTAATACCGGCACGGGGATTATCAGTAAGTCGCTGGTGGAGAGATAGCTCAATAGGGCAAGACTCAGGGACCAAGCGAAGCTCGGGCCTTTGTAAATAGGTACGCAAAAAGTCATCTGTCACTAAAAGTTGTTGGTCAGGACCAACTATTAGGGTGTGATATGCAGAATTTGGCCAGTAATTTGTCATACGCTTGGGTTAAATCATGCCCGCTATGTGGATCAACAAAGCTCAGAATATACTAGCTAGTCAATTTGTGTGAAATAGGAAAACATTATGAGTGAACTCAAAAAAATCGATACCGTCCTCGGAGATGGAAAAGAAGCATTAGCTGGCAATCACGTTGACGTGCATTACACAGGCTGGCTGTATGACGAAACAGCAGCGGATCATAAGGGCCAGAAATTTGATAGCTCACTGGATCGTGGGCAGCTCTTTAGTTTCCCACTAGGTGCTGGAAATGTGATTAAGGGCTGGGATGAAGGAGTAGCTGGCATGAAGATTGGTGGCAAGCGTACCCTGATCATTCCTTCTGAGATGGGTTATGGGGCAAGAGGTGCTGGTGGTGTGATTCCACCGAACGCCACTCTGGTATTTGATGTTGAATTGCATGGCGTGAATTAAAACCACGTCAAACTCAATCCCTGCAATATCAAAAGCCACCCTAGGGTGGCTTTCTTATTTCTGCTGCTCTTAAAGACCAATGGGTGAATTAAGAACGCATTTCCTTACCATTGAGCGTCAAACGATTAGTAGGCGTAGGGCGTGTTTGACACAGACTAATGAGACGATTTCTTTCTGCCATAACCTTATCACCATAGCCACCATCATCTTCAGCATTCGCAGCGCCTACGTAGTACTTTAAGCCATTACGCAAAGAGCCTGCGGTAGCAATCAGATATTTAAGGATATAGGCGCCAACGCGAATATTGACCTCAGGCTTTACTGCCTCAGTAGTCCCACCATACAAAGCATATTTATCTTTGTGCACGGAAGTCATCACTTGCATCAAACCTTCTGCACCAGCATGGCTCTTTGTATTCGGATTGAAGTTTGATTCAATTGAAATCACTGCCAAGAGGAGAACTGGATCAATGTTGACTTCTTTAGCAATCAAGATGGTGTTAGAAACATATTCTTCAATCTTGGCGCGATCGAGTCTGTATTTTTTTTCAAAGAAGTCTGCAACTGCACGCTGATTGTGAATCGAACCCATCAAATTACTATCTAAGGCTTGTGGATCCATCTTAGATGTCGGAATACGATCAGCCAAATGGGATATAGACCTCACTTGCAATTGAGCTACGGAAGGCATTAGCAAAGCTACCGGCTGCTGTTTAGCAGGATTGAGGCCGATAGAAGTGGAATGCGATTTACCGTAGATTACCGTCGCGATTTCAGTACTGGCGACTTCATTGCTAACTTCGTTTTCAGCCTTGTATTGTTCGAGCATGCCAAAGCCATTGCTCCAAACAATATGACGAGCCTCATCAGGAACCAGAATGCGGGCTAAGTCAAAAGGACCGGCATTTGTACCATTCCCTGACAGCCACAGACCAACGATCATAAATACAGTAACGACGACTAGGCCATTGATGACTCGATAGACCGGAGTCATAGCATGTGCCAGCAGATTTTGTACAGCCAGGCTTGCTGGGTGCGTCTTCTGCATCTCATTCAAATTGTCAGTTAAGCATTTACTCATCTATTTATTTGCGCACCCACTAAATCCTGATGAAGCTATATCAGGTTTATGTTGCAACGCAATATCTAAAAAACATGGGTCATCCTAAAAAGGTTCTTATATCAAGTCAAGCATAAGCAAGTTGATTTCAATAACTTTTTGATCTTGAATTAAGGGAGATCCCGTATATGACCTCTAATTTTTATAATTAATCTATTTAATTCAATGACTTATAAAAGTTAAGAAGCACTAATTTCATAGTGTAAAAAAATACTTAAATTCCGACTTTTTTACAATTTGGAGGGAAAAATGCTCTTCAAAAACCATATATCTAGTATTTGCAAGGGTCTTTATTTCTACCGGTAGTATCTGGTCAAAATGAGTACAGGGCATGATTGTTAAAGCCCTTTGAACGAAAAAAGAGAATTGAATATGATTTTTTGATCCTTGCAAACCCAATATCTCATTAGCTCTGCAGCTAGCTTCTGTACTATGCCCTTGAATAAATGAAGCGGAGTTTTTGCTCCACACCCTACACTTAGACCCTATGAAATTGTTTCCTAAGTTCATCATCCTCTTAGCGCTTCTAGTCCCCTTTGGGGCTCATGCTGCATTTGAGGAATGCAAAGACCTATTTCCAAGCAAACAAATTCCTACCAGCGGGCAAGCTGGGCGTGATCTGTGTTTTGATAGCTTTGCCATCTATTACTCACCGACTGACAAGAAGCCTATCTATACGGTTGAGAAATTGAGTCGAGAGCAATTACTAGCGCCCCACCCTAGAAGAAGTAACCAGTTTTACGAGGAAGCCAGGCTGCCGCTTACAGAGCGGGCAATGCTCTCGGACTACCGTGGCAGCGGCTTTGATCGAGGCCACAACGCCCCAGCGGGAGACATGACAAACGAAAGATCCATGGCTCAGTCCTTTTCTTTGGCCAATATGATGCCGCAGGCTAGACAGAATAACCAAGGGATTTGGGCCAAGAATGTGGAAGAGCCAACCAGGCAGTATGTCAAAAGAGCAGCTGGTGATGTTTATGTCTTTACGGGCTCAACTGGAAATAACGGCAGCATTGGGCGAGGTCAGGTCACTATTCCAAGTCATCTTTATAAATTGGTTTATGACCCAAGTAAGAATCTAGCTTGGGCTTATTGGATTGAAAATACCAATGAAGCCACCATGTCTCCTCCCATCACTTATCAAGAGTTAGTGAATAAAACAGGGATTGATTTTCATTTGCCACTCAATGGCGAAGCAAAAAAGTTGCAGCAAGCCTCAGCCGAAGCTAAGCCAAATAAGGCTGTCATAGGGGGTTGGTACCCCATCTTCTTTGATGATTACTCAAATGCCAAACTCGATCAACTCCTCAATAGCATTAAAGAAGGTCGAGTAGCCAGTGTTCAGATTCAATATGATCGGAATAGTGAGTTAGCCAAGAAGATTGCTAGCCAGATTCAATCTCAAAGCCCAATCATCCCCAGTCTGATACAAAGTAGTCCGCCAGATTCTGCAGGCATTACTTATGAACGCAATCGCGTAACAGCGATCGTTTACTCAAAGTAATTTCGCTTTCGCTTTTAAGCCATGCGCCTGCTGTATCGGTGCCAATAGCCCGCGCAATCCATTGTGATCTAGCGTATGCATCAACTCTAGTAGTTGCCCCAACTCCCCCTTAGGGAATCCTTCACGTGCAAACCAGGCTAAATAATTTCCTGGTAACTCAGCCAACGGCCGCCCTGCATATTTTCCGAAGGGCATTTTCATTAAAACGAGTTTTTCTAAGGCTTCTGCATTCATTGAAGAGAAATCTTACAAGCAAAGGCAATCAGCCCTAGAAATCATGCCATTTATTAGGTAGTGGTCATTTTTCTATTTGAGAATCATTCTCATTAAGAGTATATTGAGAACTGTTCTCATTTAGACTTTTTCAACCACCAACCTAATATGACTATGAAATTAACTATCAAAAGATTACTCACCTTTACCTTCATTCTTGCAACTGCCCTGCATTTCTCTTTTGCCTTTGCTGGGGAAGGTGTATTTGGCTGGATCTATACCCTTGACCTTCAGCCTAAGGGCAAATTGGAATTTGAGCAGCGTCTTCAGTTAAATCAACAACAAGCCGCCGGAACTTACGAGGCGTGGACTGCTAGATCTGAGTTGGAATATGGTTTAACAAATGATCTACAAATTGCTGGCTATATCAACTCGTATTACACCAATGCTAGCCAGAATTACACCAACCCAGAAGCCTGCGGAGAAGAGCCGACATGCACTGGAGGCTATGCAGTTCCCTCCTCGCACGATCCAGCCACTCCCTATAGAAAGAGCGGTATCGAAGGTGGCTCATTAGAGGCTATCTATAGATTAACTAACCCCGTGACATCACCTGTTGGCGTTGGCTTCTATCTAGAACCCACCTGGGGAAGAAATAAAGATCAGATTGAAGCAAGGCTCTTATTGCAATCAAACTTCATTGATGATCGTTTGATACTGGCCAGTAACGTTGTAGTTGCTAATGAACGCTTGAAGTTTATTGAGAACGGTAACGTACCCGAATCCATGCTCGATATTTTAGTGGGTGCTAGCTATCGCTTTGCCCCTAAGTGGTCAGCTGGAGTTGAAGCACGTTTTCATAATGACTATTCAGAGCTGAACTTACGCAACCAAGTCCAACGCGCAACTTTTGTTGGTCCGAATATGCACTACGCAGCAAAAGACTGGTGGGTCACAGGCGCTTGGCGTTATCAACTAGCGGGTGGTAATTGCATGGGTGGTGGCGAAGCCGAGTGCTCCAATGCCCGAGTCTGGGATAGCCATACAGTAAATGAATTTATTGTCAAAGTCGGTTTTCCACTCAATTAAAAATAAATGAAGCAATGAAATGAATTGGAAACCAAACCCATTTGCAATCTTTGGGCTAGCAATGATGAGCACACCCATCATTGCTCAAGCAAAAATATATGTGTCTATCGAGCAGGCTCAGAAAATTCTTTTTCCTAGCCAGTCGCTCACAAAAGCACCGATCATTATTACTGATGACTTGCAAGAAAAAATGCGCTTAGCTTCAAGTATTCGATACCCCTTTCGGGGAGATCGTATCTGGAAAACAGCTGATGGCAGTTGGCTCATCATTGATGAAGTGATTGGTAAACACGAAATGATCACCTATGCGGTAGCACTTAACTCACATGGCAGCGTCTTAGGTATTGAGATACTCGAATATGTTGAATCTTATGGCTATGAGGTAGCGGAAGCTCATTGGCGCAAACAATTTGTTGGCAAGACTGCAAAAGACCCCATCAAGCTCAATCAAGACATTCAGAATATTGGGGGTGCTACTCTTTCTTGTAAGCA
>CANHLB010000059.1 GCA_947461335.1 Burkholderiaceae bacterium
ATAGACCACAAATACGCCGAATAAGGTCAAAGGCGGATTAGACGAAATCAGAACAAAGGTTAAAATCATGAGGACCATGACGCCAAAAGGAACCCGGTAGCGTACATCTAGAGCTTTACCACTATAAAAACGCGCATTCGAGACCATAGTCAAGCCAGCATAAACGGCAATAAAGAATGTGATCCAAGGGATCAAAGTATCCCGTACTGGAATCTTATTATCATCTGCCAGCCAAATAAAACCTGCCATTAAAGCGCCGGCTGCTGGGCTAGGCAAACCTTGAAAAAATTTCTTATCAACCACGCCCGTATTCACATTAAAACGGGCTAAACGTAAGGCAGCTCCAGCGCAATAAGTAAATGCAGCTAACCAGCCCCACTTACCTAAATCTTTCAGGGCCCATTCATAGGCAACTAATGCTGGTGCAACGCCAAAGGAAACCATATCCGCAAGTGAGTCATACTGCTCACCAAAGGCGCTCTGTGTATTTGTCATACGAGCCACACGACCATCCATACCATCGAGTACTAATGATGCAAAGATAGCAATTGCCGCAGTCTCAAACTGATGATTCATCGCATTGACGATGGCAAAAAAACCGCAGAACAATGCTGCAGTTGTAAAGGCATTTGGCAAAAGGTAAATGCCTTTACTCCGTAAGCGCGGTTTTGCTGGATGCAATTCTTCTACTTCGTAATCAATCCCATCACCCAGCGCATCAATCCAGGGCTCATCAGTAGACTCTATGCGTCTTTGCGCAAGGCGACTACGATCTATACGGCCACGTCGACGAAAAGTAGTCAAAGAATATCCCAGTGAAAAATATTTTTAATCAATCTAGACCCGGTAAACGGGCCAAAGCAGTGTTTGTTGCAAATACTTTGTCGCCAACACTGACCAAAGGTTCCGCAGTCAATGGCAAATAAACATCAACCCGGGAACCGAAGCGAATAAAACCATAACGTTCACCAGCCTTCAGCCGGTCTCCAACATGGATATAGCAAAGAATGCGACGGGCAATTAAACCTGCTACCTGCACCAAAGTAACTAACTGGCCATTAGCGTCAATCACAACAGCATTGCGTTCATTTTCTGTAGATGCTTTGTCTAAATCGGCATTCACAAACTTACCTGGAAAATACTGAATTTCTTTGACTAAGCCATTTACAGCACTGCGGTTGGAGTGAACATTAAAAACGTTCATGAACACGCTTATCTTAAGCGCTTCCCGACCTGCATAAGGGTCGTTAGCCTTTGCAACCACAACAATACGACCGTCTGCTGGGGATAAGACTAAATCACGACCTATAGCAGGAATCCTTTGCGGGTCTCGAAAAAACTGCAAAACAAAGATAAAGATAATCCACAGCGGCCATGACCATGCAATGCCGCCTAAAAAATGAACCAATAAAGCCAAAGCACCCACTAGCGCTAAATACGGCCAACCTTCTTTCGCAATAATGGGGTGTGGATACATCATCTTTGTTCTAAGCCTTTTGTTTAACTGCGATTGTTTTAATGCTTAGTTCTTAGTTTGATCTACTAACTTGTTCTTAGCAATCCAAGGCATCATCGCACGCAACTTGGCACCAACGATTTCAATTTCATGCTCTGCATTTAAGCGACGACGAGAAATCAAGGTTGGAGCGCCTGCTTTATTTTCTAAGATGAAGCTCTTAGCATATTCGCCAGTCTGAATATCTTTTAAACACTGACGCATTGCATTCTTCGTTTCTGCAGTCACAATACGTGGGCCAGTCACATACTCGCCATACTCTGCATTATTAGAGATGGAGTAGTTCATATTGGCAATACCACCTTCATAGATCAAGTCAACAATCAACTTAAGCTCATGCAAGCACTCGAAGTACGCCATTTCAGGGGCATATCCAGCCTCGACCAATACTTCAAAGCCATTTTTAATGAGATCAACTGCACCGCCACACAAAACAGCCTGCTCACCAAACAAATCTGTTTCAGTTTCTTCACGAAAGTTTGTTTCGATGATGCCCGCACGACCGCCACCATTTGCTGTTGCATAAGATAAGGCAACATCACGAGCAGAGCCAGATTTATCTTGATAGACAGCGATCAAATGAGGAACACCACCGCCTTGTGAATAGGTACCACGCACTGTATGTCCAGGTGCTTTAGGAGCGATCATGATGACGTCTAAATCTGCACGTGGTTGAACTTGACCGTAATGCACATTAAAGCCATGGGCAAAAGCGAGTGCAGCACCCTGCTTAATATTGCCATGCACTTCTTTCGCATACACATCACCAATTTGCTCGTCAGGCAACAACATCATGACAATATCAGCATCTTTAACTGCATCAGCAACTTCTTTTACTGTCAAGCCAGCATTAGCAGCCTTACTCCAAGATGCGCCACCTTTACGCAAACCAACAGTTACATTAACGCCAGAGTCTTTAAGGTTCAAAGCATGTGCATGACCTTGTGAACCGTAACCAATGATGGTGACTTTTTTGCCTTTAATGAGAGACAAATCAGCGTCTTTATCGTAAAAAACTTTCATGCTATTTCCTTGTGTTGAAAAATATATATTTATTGCTTACTAAATGAAATCATTAAACCTTGAGAATACGCTCACCACGTCCAATACCAGAACCACCTGAACGCACTGTTTCCAGAATAGATGCACGATCAATCGATTCAATAAAGGCATCTAACTTTGCGCCGTCACCTGTTAATTCAATGGTGTAACTCTTATCTGTCACATCAATAATGCGGCCTCGGAAAATATCCGTTGTCCGCATGAGCTCTTCACGCTCTTTACCAACAGCACGCACCTTAATCATCATGAGCTCACGCTCAATATGAGGTCCTTCAGTCAGATCAAAAACCTTAACTACTTCTACAAGACGATTTAAGTGCTTTGTAATCTGCTCAATCACATCATCAGACCCAAAGGTGACTATCGTCATACGAGATAAAGAAGAGTCTTCTGTCGGTGCCACACTTAAAGCTTCAATGTTGTAACCACGAGCAGAGAACAGTCCTACTACCCTCGATAATGCACCAGGCTCATTCTCAATCAGAATGGAAATAATGTGTCGCATTAGAGTTCCTCGCTCCCCAACAGCATTTCAGTAATGCCCTTGCCCGCTTGAACCATAGGCCAAACGTTTTCTTCTGGGTCAGTTTGGAAATCCATAAATACAGTGCGATCTTTTAAGCGAATAGCTTCCTTGAGAGCGCCCTCAACATCTGACTTCTTCTCAATCAACATACCAACGTGACCATAAGCTTCAGCCAGCTTTACAAAGTCAGGCAATGAGTCCATATAGGAGCTGGAATAACGCTTGTTATAGGTGAGCTCTTGCCACTGACGAACCATTCCTAAGTAACGGTTATTCAAGGAAACAATCTTGACTGGGGTGTTGTATTGCTTACAAGTTGAGAGCTCTTGAATACACATCTGAATTGAACCTTCGCCAGTGATAGCGAAAACATCCTTATCTGGGAATGCCTTCTTGATGCCCATGGCATAAGGCAAGCCTACGCCCATGGTTCCAAGACCACCAGAATTAATCCAACGACGGGGCTTATCAAACTTATAGAACTGGGCAGCCCACATTTGATGTTGGCCTACGTCAGAGGTAATAAAGGCATCACCTCCGGTCAGCTCATACAACTTTTGCACAACATACTGCGGCTTCACTATTTGAGAAGCTTCGTCGTACTTCAAGCAATCTTTTTTACGCCATTCATTAATCTGCTCCCACCACGCAGCAACTTTGTCACCATTTTTACGTGGGCCAGCAACCTTCAATTGCGCAGTCATTTCCTGCAACACTTCTTTTAAGTTGCCAACAATCGGAACATCAACCTTTACGCGCTTAGAAATGACCGAAGGATCAATATCAATATGAATGATCTTGCGTGGGTGGCTTGCAAAGTGAACAGTGTTACCAATCACGCGATCGTCAAAGCGCGCTCCAATTGCAATCAACACATCACTGTGTTGCATCGCCATATTGGCTTCGTATGTTCCATGCATACCAAGCATGCCCACAAATTGGGGGCTTGAGCCTGGAAAACCGCCAAGACCCATCAGAGTATTGGTCACTGGATAGCCCAGTAAGTCAGCAAATTCTTTGAGCTCTGGCGCTGCATCAGCCAAAATCACGCCACCACCGGTATAGATATAAGGGCGCTCTGCCTCTTGAAGCAAAGCCACCGCCTTACGTATTTGACCACTGTGACCCTTCACTACGGGGCTGTATGAGCGCATCTCTAAGGTTTCTGGATAAACAAACGGTCCTTTAGCAGCAGAGACATCTTTGGGGATATCAATCAATACTGGACCTGGGCGACCGGTTTGCGCAATGTGAAAGGCCTTCTTCAAAACCAATGGCAAATCTTTAACGTCTTTCACTAGGAAGTTATGTTTCACAATAGGACGTGTGATGCCAACAGTGTCAGCCTCTTGGAAAGCATCTTCACCGATAGCATACGTTGGCACGTTACCGCTGATAATCACCATTGGGATCGAATCGGTATAAGCAGTTGCAATGCCAGTAACTGCATTGGTTACTCCGGGACCAGATGTCACTAATGCAACACCGACTTTACCCGTGGCACGGGCATAACCATCGGCCGCATGAATTGCTGCTTGCTCATGGCGAACCAGAATATGCTCGAACTTGTCTTGTTTAAAAATTTCGTCGTAGATAAAGAGAACTGAGCCGCCTGGGTAACCCCAAACGTATTCAACCCCCTCTTTGTGCAAAGCCTGCACAAGCATCTCGGCACCAATCATTTCTGGAGGTGCGGCTTCGGGCTTTGAGTCTACTGAGTCTTTGTTAGCTTTATTGGCTAGGAATTCGGCGCTGCTTGTATTCATTTTCTTTCGTCCTTTGCAATTTTCGGCAAAAAATTGTTTGGTCTGTTCTATCTCCTGCTTATGGCCTGAGTTCGAACGGCGCTGCTACCGGAAAAAACCACTTCGTAAATGAGATTCTAGGTAGTAAGCCTTATATTCTATAGCAATCCCCTAAAATAGCCCAATTCTTACAGATTCAGGTCTAATCCATTGCATGGCATCAGCCCAAGAACTATCTGACTTTCTAAGCGGTATCGAGCGGCGCGCGTTTAAACAAGCGGTTTATGCCGTGCGTGATGATGACGCTGCTTTAGATATTGTTCAAGACGCTATGATCAAGTTGGCAGAAAAATACGGTGATCGACCAGCAGCTGAACTGCCACTGGTTTTCACAAGAATCTTGCAAAATCGGATCCATGACTGGTTTCGACGTCAAAAGGTCAGAAATACCTGGGTCACCCTCTTTTCCAATATGGGCAAGAAAAGTGATGAAAACGACGATTTTGACCCTTTAGAGTCACTTTCAGCGCCCGATGATAGTGAAATTCACCAAGATGGTGCTCAAAAGCTAGAGCAAAGTCAGCTTTTACAGGCTTTGGAGTCAGAAATTGCTAAATTACCTGTACGTCAACGAGAAGCCTTCCTAATGCGTTATTGGGATGAGCTAAGTATTACTGAAACTGCCAAAGCGATGAGTTGTAGCGAGGGCAGTGTCAAAACACATTGTTCTAGAGCATCACAAACCTTAGCTAAAGCATTGAAATTAAAAGGAATTACCCTGTGAAACACTTTGATGACCAACTGACCGAGACCCAAGCAGACCAATTTGGTCGCGCTAGTGCTGCCCTGCTTAGCCAAGGCGCCCAAACTCTGCCTGCAGGGATTAAAGATCGTCTCCATGCCGCTCGAATGAAGGCCCTTTCTGCCAGAAAACCAGAAAAGCTACTAGTTCAAAAGCCAGCATTTGCTGGAATAAATGGCAACTGGGGCTCAAGCACAAATGGCGTTTGGGATACGGTAGGCTGGGTTGCTCCAATAGTTGTCTTAGTTTTTGGCCTGATTGGCATTGCTCAGTGGCAAGAAGATTCACGTATTAACGATATTGCCGAAGTGGATGCAGCCCTTCTTTCTGACGATGTTCCGCCAGACGCATATGCTGATAGTGGTTTTATGGCCTTCCTTAAAAACGGTCCTCTATCTGACTCTGGTGATGACTCTGCAAGCGCTTTGCAAGGTAAATAATTTCACACCACTTAATGTCGCTCACTATGAAGTCTTTACTTGCTAGCGCTTCTACAGCGCTGGTATTTGTTTTTTTCGGCTCGGTAGCATCAGGCGCCATGGCGCAATCAGCACCGAGCCCTTCACCTGGGAAAACTGCTGCTATTCCAGAAAAAAAACCCGATGGCACTTGGGAAGGGCTTAAGCCTGCTCAGCAGAAGATTCTTGCGCCCCTTGAAAGCGACTGGGATTACATGCAACCTGATAGTCGCAAGAAGTGGACTCAAGTAGCCATCATCTATCCAAAGATGAGCGAACAAGATCAACAGCGCCTCCAGTCACGCATGGCAAGCTGGTCAAATCTAACCCAAAAAGAGCGCCGTATTGCACGTGAGAATTATTTAAGCAGCCTTAAATTTCCAGCCGAGAAAAAAGCAGAGGCTTGGACGGCTTATCAAAAACTCAGCGATGAGCAAAAAAAGAAGCTTGCTGAATCTGAGGTGAAGAAAAAGCCTACTGCAGCGAATGCACCAACACTTCAGCAATACCCTATCTCACCAAAGGGAAGTTTACCGGCTATAGTAACTATGCCCGCTAACCCTGCTCCTGAAAGTGCTAGATCTAGCTCCGAGAGTAGCTCAAGCACCAATTAATTTTTGACCCTTTATAAGCAGCATCATGACACCTGCTGAACTCAATGCATTACCCTCTCCGCAATTTTGGCGTCGTGTTTCCTGCTGCCTCTATGAACAACTGGTTCTATTGGGAGTGATTGCATTGACCTTTTTACTCCCCAATCTGGGACTTGGCATATTGTTTGGTATATCACTACCCAGTTGGTTAACCTTCTTATATCTTTATGCTGTACTAGGAATCTATTTTGTTTGGTACTGGACAAAATCTGGTCAAACCTTAGCAATGCAAACCTGGCGCGTACGAATGATTGATCAGCGCGGCTACACACTCAAAAAACGACAAGCGTTTTGGCGCTACGTCTACGGCTCGCTCTGGATTATTCCTTGCGTCCTATTGCAGTGGGCTTTTCATTTGGAAAAATGGCAAATTATTGAGATGCTTTTTGCTGTTGCCCTTTTCATTTGGCCCCTCAGTATGTACCTTGATCGCAAAAGTCCTTTGCTGCGCCAAAGCTTGCCCGACCGATTTGCAGGTACTCGCTTAGTTGAGCTGCCTAAAAACCTAGTAACTCTCTCTTAAGCACTCGATTGCAGTAGTATTCTGAATCTTGCGCTGGAATTGATAGCCTGCAGTCATGCAAGCAATCACGCCAAAACCCATCCCCATCAGTAGCGCTTGTCCGAAAGCGTTAAATTCTATCTCGATAACATATCGTCCAAGAGCCCAAGCAGAAACGCCTGCTGCAATGCCCGCTAAAAAGCCTGCAACTAAACCAATCATTAGCAGCTCAACCCTCGCAATACTGGCTAGCGTTTCACGCGAGCTACCAATAGCCTTTAATAGGGCTGCATTTCTAAAGCGATCGTCTCCAGTTGCTGAAATCGCTGCCATTAATACTAAAACTGCAGCCGCAATAGTAAAGGCAAATAGCAGTCCTAAGCCCGCAGAGAGTTTATTTAAGACATCTTGTATTTGCTGTAGCGATGCAGAGACATCCACCACTGTTAAATTAGGATAAGCCTGGCTTAACTGAAAATCTAAAGGCTCTTGTAAGGGCGGCTGATAGTAAGAAGTGATCCATGATTGAGGTAGGGCTTGCAATTGTGATGGAGGCATAATGACGAAAAAGTTTACTCGCATTGAACCCCAATCCAACTTACGTAAAGAAGTAATTGGCGCACTGATTCTTTCCCCGGCCACCTCATACGTCATTTGATCGCCGATTTTGAGCTTGAGCGTCTTGGCAATTCCCGCTTCCATTGAAATTTGAGGGCTATCCCCAGATAGCCACTTACCTTCAGTAATCCGATTACCAGGAGGCAATTGATCTGTGTATGACAAGTTAAATTCTCGATCTACTAAACGCTTTGCATTTTCTTCAACATAATCGTTGGGTGATATGTCTTGCCCATTTATTGCAATCAAGCGTCCGCGTACCATAGGATAAAACTCTAACTTTGGAATCCCAGCCTTTACTAAAGAGTTTGTGATCTCAGATTTCTGATCGCCTTGCACATTGATCATGAAACGGTTCGGTGCATCGGTAGGAGTATTACTCTGCCAAGCATTTAGCAAGTCTTGCCGCAAAAGCAAGATCAACAATAAAGCCATTAAGGCAATTCCCAAAGCGCTAATCTGCACAACCGCAAAACCAGAACGCCTACATTGCGCTGTAATAGCAAATTGAATCGCAAAGTTTTGAATACGAATCCGTGCCAATAACTTTAATACTAACCAAGCCAACCCAGAAAAAACAGCAATAGCGCCCCCAAAACACAGCGCTGCCCAAAATGCCAATTTCCAATCGCGGGCTGCTAAGGCTATTAAAGTGGCACCAGTCCCAAGACCAAATACAGCAACCCAAACTGAGGAGCTATTGATCCCTTGGAACTCTTTTCGGATTAGACGAATTGGCGATATCTTCGCTAAAGAAAAAATCGGTGGACCAGCAAAGCCAATCAGCAAAAACCAAGAAAATAAGGAGCTCCAGACAATGGGCCAAATAGAAATGCCAGGTAAATTAGTTAATATCAAGTTACCGAGCAGCATGGTTAAGATAAGTTGAACGAGATAGCCAAA
>CANHLB010000060.1 GCA_947461335.1 Burkholderiaceae bacterium
AAATAATTAGAAAGGAAGCATCATGCGTCACGGAAACGGCTTACGCAAACTAAACAGAACATCTTCTCATCGCTTGGCGATGTTGCGCAATATGTCTAATTCTCTTTTGGAGCACGAAGTGATTAAAACCACTTTGCCAAAAGCAAAAGAATTGCGCATGGTTGTTGAGCCTTTGATTACTTTAGGCAAAAAAGATAACTTGGCAAATCGTCGCTTGGCATTTAATCGCACTCGTGATCGTGATATCGTAGCTAAACTCTTTACAGAGCTTGGCCCACGTTATGCAACACGTCCAGGTGGCTACCTTCGTATTTTGAAGTTTGGCTTCCGTCATGGCGATAACGCACCGATGGCTTTAGTTGAGCTAGTAGATCGCCCAGAAGTTGCAGAAACAGAAGTTGTAGCTGAAGAGGCTTAAGTCTCGTAGTTACAGTAAAAAGCCAGGCTCCGGTCTGGCTTTTTTCATTTACAGGTTATAAATACCAAATGCCTAAAAACTCTCTCACTCAAGAGAACCATCTCTTGGTAATCGTGACTAGTCTTCCCAATATGGAGGCCGCTAAGGCCATGGCTAAAGCCTTGGTAGAGGGTCGTCTTGCAGCCTGCGCCCAGATTCAGCAGGAGCTTTATTCTGTCTATCGCTGGGAGGGAAAGCTTTGTGAGGAGCAAGAAGTTCTTTTGTCAGCAAAAACCGTCTCACATCAATGGGAGGCAATTTGTCGCTTCATAAAGGCAACCCACCCTTATGATCTTCCTGAGATTTTGGCTTATTCACCAGAGCAATATGAACAACAATATGGTCATTGGATCAGCTCTGAGGTAAATTCAAAGATATGAGAATGCATTCTTTTATGGCAAAGTGCTGCGCTTTGCTCTTACTCTTATCTGCATCAGTTTTTGCTGCGCAAGATTTCTTGCCACCAGAAAAAGCATTTCGCGTAGAGTCAAGCTGGATAGAAAATTCTAATCAGATTGAGATAGATTTTTCCCCAGCTCAGGGCTATTACATCTATCAAGAATCTCTCAAATTTGAAGTAGGTACTGAGGCTGGAAAGCTATATAGCATAAGGCCTAAGTTACCATTAGGCATTGAGAAGTTTGATGAAACTTTTCAAAAAAAGTTGCAGGTATACAAGCAGCCATTTGTGGTGTTATTGGATGCAAAGCCAGAAATCGGAAAGCCACTTCATCTTGAAGTGAGTCTGCAGGGTTGTGCAGAAGCAGGAATTTGTTATCCGCCAATGACGCTCCAGTTTTTACTTACAGGGCCAGGCGTGAAGGCAGCGCCAATACCAGAAATATTGGAGATCTCACAAAATACTAGTAAAGCTAAAGCAGATTTTAATTTAGCCGATTTATGGCGTGAACGAGACGATGTTAACGCGATAAGTCAATTCTTGGAAAACACCTCTACTGGCTATTTATTTTTAGCTTTTTTCGTGTTGGGTCTTGCTCTAGCGTTTACGCCTTGCGTTTTACCGATGCTTCCTATTCTCTCTAGCGTGATCTTTGGTTCCCAAGGCGGCAAAACCATTTCTAAGGCGCGTGCAAGTCTTTTAGCCCTCTCTTATGTTCTGGGTATGGCTTTGGTCTACGCCTTAGCTGGAACTTTAATGGCTGCTCTAGGCGGTAGTGTTCAAAGGGCGCTGCAAAGCCCAATTGCCTTAGCTAGCTTTGCCCTATTGCTACTAGCCCTCTCAGGCAGCTTATTTGGGCTTTACGAGCTTCGTTTGCCGCATTCATGGCACCAGCAGGTTGATAGGCTGGCAGGGCGCCACAAGGGCGGTAACGTGTTCGGTGCCTTCGCCTTAGGAGGAATCTCCACTTTGGTAGCAAGTCCTTGTATTACAGCCCCACTAGCTGGCGTTCTGGCATTTATTGCACAAACTGGGTCTATGAGCTTGGGTGCAGGACTTCTCTTTGTGATGGCTCTAGGAATGGGTCTACCACTTCTTTTTATTGCGATTGAAGCGCGAATTTTGATTCCTTCAACTGGAATATGGATGATCTGGTTGCAGCGTACCCTCGGCGTTTTATTAGTAGCAACTGCCGCTTGGATTGCATCTCCCTTGTTACAAAAAAATGATTCAATTGGGTCTACGAAGGCTATTAACGGGCAACAAGTGCATCAAGTGGGCGATTTAGCTTTTATAGTGATTCATTCTCCAGCAGAACTTGATGCACAACTTAGTAAAGCACAAGAAGATAAAAAATTAGTATTACTGGATTTCTACGCGGATTGGTGTATCAGTTGCAAGGAAATGGAAATCAATACTTTTGCAAATCCACAAGTAAGCCAAGAGTTAAAACAGTTTGTTTTATTGCAAGCGGATGTCACTGCAAATAGCCCTGAAAATCAAGCACTACTGAAGCGTTTTGGACTCTTTGGACCACCTGGTATTTTGATCTTCAACCAGAATTCACAAGAACAAAAAGATCAGCGCATTATTGGGTATATGCCCCCTCAACGTTTTATTGAGCGCTTACAAAAGCTACTTCAGGCTCAGTAGTCATGCCCAAAATACATTCTATTTATATTGCCTCTCAAGCTGGTGAGCCAATGAGGAAAAAAGAGAGGGTCAGGCTTAGTACTGGAGCTGGAATTGAGGGCGATAGATATGCACTTGGCATCGGCGCGTTTTCAGGCTCAGTTCCACCAAAAATCAGGGATGTCTCATTGATTGCATTGGCAGCAATTGAAGCAGCCAATCTAGAACTAGAGACAAGCGGGTTAAAAACTTTTCCTGCTATTGAAACAAGAAGAAATATTGTTATTGAGGGGATGAGTTCGGAGTCTCTCAATCAATTAGTTGGTAAAGAGTTTTCTTTAGGCTCAATCAGACTTAAGGCTACAGAGTTATGTACGCCTTGTGAGCGCCCAGCAAGCCTTAGTGAGAAGACTCAATTTATTTCTGCATTTGATAACAGGGGCGGCATTAGAGCTCAAATTTTAGACTCTGGCGAGATCAGAGTTGGTGATCAGCTTAATGAGACTTTAATTGCCTGACTTAATTAGTCTTGCGGCTTCGAGTGCAAAGTAAGTTAATACCCCGTTTGCTCCGGCACGTTTAAAGGCAAGCAGAGATTCCATCATTACGGCATTGTGATCAAGCCAGCCATTTTGAGCTGCGGCCTTGAGCATTGCGTATTCGCCACTAACTTGATAAGCATAAGTTGGGTAGCTAAATTCATCTTTAACGCGTCGTACGATATCTAAATAGGGCATACCAGGCTTGACCATAACCATATCTGCGCCTTCACTGATATCCAGGGCGACTTCCCGCAAAGCCTCATCACCATTGGCACAATCCATTTGATAAGTTTTTTTGTCAGCCTTACCAAGGTTTTTTGCTGAGCCCACTGCATCACGAAATGGACCATAAAACGCAGAAGCATACTTTGCTGAATAAGCCATGATGCGAGTATGAATTAATTTGTTTTGCTCAAGTGCTTCCCGAATTTTTCCGATACGCCCATCCATCATGTCTGACGGCGCAACAATATCGACACCTGCTTGAGCTTGAGCAATCGCTTGTTGTACTAGGATTGCAGTCGTTTCATCATTGAGAATGCGACCTTGCTCATCGAGTACACCATCTTGACCATGGCTTGTATATGGATCCAGGGCAACGTCAGTCATGATTCCTAAATTAGGAAAGCGTTTCTTAAGTTCACGGACAGCTGTGGGCACTAGACCATTAGGGTTGTAAGCCTCCTTACCATCTGGTGTTTTTAATGCAGCATCGATCACTGGGAACAAAGCTAAAACAGGAATACCTAGATCCACGCATTCTTGTGCAACATTAAAGAGTAAGTCTAATGAAACACGATTGATGCCTGGCATCGAAGCAACTGCTTCAGATTTACCTTTGCCCTCTAGCAAGAACACTGGGTAAATCAAATCATTTGTGGAAATACTATTTTCTTGCATGAGACGACGGGACCAATCATCACGACGCATGCGACGTGGACGATGTGCTGGGAAGTTGAGTAAAGAATTAGCTTGGGATTTCATGTTCATGAGTTTCTGCTTCAAATAGCCATTTAATAATTAAATTATCCGCCTCTTCAAGGCCAATACGTTTGGTACTCGAAAACAATTGTGCCGTAAGTTGCTTGGAATCGCCCGTACCATCCGGCAATGCTGGATCATATTGCTGAAGTTGTTTTTTAACACCCTCCAGAGCATGTTTGCATTCACTTTTATTGAGCTTGTCGCATTTACTCAGCAATATATGGATCGGCTTGCCGGTAGGCACAAACCACTGAATCATCTGCTCATCTAGGTCGGTAATCCCACGCCTAGCATCCACAATTAAGACCATACCTACCAATTGTTCTCGTTCCTGGAGGTAGTCACTTAAAAGGCTATTCCAGTGGTATTTGGTCTCACGGTTCACTGCGGCATAGCCATAGCCAGGCAAATCCACCAAATAGGCCAAAAGCTCGTCTTTTGAGAACAGGCCAAAATAATTGATATGTTGCGTACGACCTGGCGTTTTACTTGCAAAAGCCAGCCTTTTTTGGTTACAAAGGACGTTAATGGCGCTAGATTTACCTGCATTTGAGCGGCCGGCAAAAGCCACCTCACGCAGCGGTGTGGCAGGCAGGCAATGGGTGTCATTGACTGTGGTGGCGAAGCGGGCTTGAAAGAGTTTAGACATGTCCTGAAGCTATTGTAAAATCACGCAAATTCATGAAATATTTCATGGTGTTTGGTAGAAGGTTGTAAATGTAGGGCCCAAACACTTTTAGGAATTTTTGCCAAGGTAAACATAATGCTTCAAAGCTCTCAAATCTCCAAATTAACTGGCTTACGTGCCGGATTTGCTGTTTTCTCTATTTTCGCCCTGATCGGCATTCCTGGGCTTGCTAGCGCTGCTGATGCTCCTATGGCTCCTGGGGCTGAAGCCAAGGCTGCGGTGCCTGCTAAGCCAAAGGCTGATCCTGCGGCTGGCGAGACTCTTTACTCTAGTGGAGATTCGACTCGTGGAGTTGTCGCCTGTATTACTTGCCATGGTCCTAAAGGTCAAAGCGCAGTTGGCACATGGCCTAAGCTGTCTGCTCAACATGCGGCGTATTTAACCAAGCAATTAAGAAACTACAAAGATGGTACTCGTGCTAACCCAATCATGATGGGCATGTCTGCAGCACTGACTGATCAGGATATGCAAAACATTTCTTCATACTTGGCTAAGCAACCCCTTTCACAAGGTGTTGCACAAAACAAAGAAACAATTGAATTGGGTCAAAGCATCTATCGTGGCGGTATTGCTGCAAAGGGTGTTCCAGCTTGCGCTGCTTGCCATAGTCCAACAGGGGCAGGTATTCCTGCACAATACCCACTCTTAGGTGGTCAATGGTCTGATTACACCAACGCACAGTTATTAGCCTTCCGCGAGGGTGTGCGTAAAAACAGCGCCCAAATGACTGCAATTGCTACAAAACTTTCTGATCAAGAAATGAAGGCAGTTGCTGATTACATGTCTGGTTTGCATTAAGAAAGCATTCTGAGACTCAAATAAAAACCCCGCTGCATGAGCGGGGTTTTTATTTATTTGAATGGATTGACTATTGCTTTGGCAAAATCATTTCACTTGCAAATAAGTCTGATATTTTTTCACGTGCACGTATGACATAAGCATTTTTTCCATCCACCATGATCTCTGCTGGTTTTGGCCTTGTGTTGTAGTTTGAAGCCATGACA
This sequence comes from Burkholderiaceae bacterium, assembly GCA_947461335.1. Classification (GTDB taxonomy): domain Bacteria; phylum Pseudomonadota; class Gammaproteobacteria; order Burkholderiales; family Burkholderiaceae; genus Polynucleobacter. The sequence continues at coordinate 5,708 of CANHLB010000060.1, forward strand.
AAGCCATATGCGCCTGCAGATAAGATTGCCAAGAGATCGCCTTCCTCGACGGCAAGTTTGCGATCCCTGCCTAGCCAATCACCAGATTCGCAGACTGGCCCAACAACGTCATATATCAAACCCTTGGCCTCTTTAGCTTGCACGGGAACAATGCCATGATGTGCTTCATACAGTGCTGGACGCATGAGCTCAGTCATCGCAGCGTCGACAATACAAAAGTTTTTCTCGGCTCCAGGCTTAAGATATTCAACGGTAGTTAGGAGCACCCCAGCATTGCCTACTAAGGATCTGCCGGGCTCAAGAACAATATCTAAATGGGCAAAGCCACGTTGGGCTACATGATTTAAGAGGGTATTGGTGAACTCGGTAATGTCCGGCGGGGTCTCGTCGCTGTATGAGATACCAAGGCCACCACCTAAGTCTAGATGGTGAATCACAATGCCCTCTTTTTTAAGTTGCCCCACTAAATCCAAAACTTTATCGAGGGCGTCCAAGTAGGGTGCTGTAGTCGTAATTTGCGAGCCAATATGACAATCAATCCCAAGCACATCAATTTGCGAAAGTTGGGTAGCTTCACGATAGGTTTTTAAAACCTCGTGATATGCAATGCCGAATTTATTGCCTTTAAGTCCAGTAGAAATATAGGGATGAGTTTGTGCATCAACATCTGGGTTAACCCGCAAAGAAATGGGCGCGCGACAATTTAATTTGCTTGCTACACGATTAATGTTGTGGAGCTCGGCAATAGATTCAACATTGATGCATTTGACGCCAGCCATTAAGGCAGTAGCAATTTCATGCGCAGATTTTCCAACGCCTGCGAAGACCAGGCTTTTAGGATCTGCGCCAATTGCTAATGCACGTGCCAACTCACCACCACTAACCAAATCAAACCCAGCCCCTAGATTTTTGAGGCAATCTATTACTGCCAAGTTGCTATTTGCTTTCATGGCGTAATGAATGCGTGCACGTCTTTTACCTTTTCCATCAATGCAGGCTTTGTCATAGGCTTGGTATGCCTCAGTCAATGCCTTTTTGCTATAGACATAAAGTGGCGTGCCAAATTCTTTGGCTAAATCAGCCAGAGGAATTTCTTCGGCATACCATTTACCGTCTCGCTCGGTAAACCCAGATAGCTTAGGAAGAGGAATAGCTTTGCTTGTCATTGCTTAACCGATGATGAATTGTTTGTATTGGTAGGCACTTGTGGTGGGTAAAGCTTACCCTTGGGCTCAGGCTCTGTAGGAGGTGGAGGAGCGGGCGGCACATTTGGTATGTATAGAGGCCCTCTAACCCCACATCCAGCAAGGGCTATTAAGAGGGTAATGCTGAGGGCTCTATTTAGAATCGCTATCATGAATGTCTCTAAAACGAATGATTGAATATAGCATGCAGGGCTCAAATATGAATCCAAATAATTCAGGTGTGGAAACCATTGACGACAAGCAATTTCATCAGCTAGGTAGCAATTTATTGCATTCAATTGAGCTTGCATTGGAGGCCGCTGACGATAAGTTAGACCTAGATCTGGATGTAGAGCGCCAAGGCAGTAACGTGATCAATATCCGCTTTAGGGACAAAAGTGTGATTGTTATAAATACACAGCCACCTTTGCATGAGATTTGGGTAGCAGCTAAGTCTGGCGGATATCACTATCGTTGGGCGGGAACCATGCTGAACCCTTTGTGGCTTGACACTAAAACGGGCAAGGAGTTTTTGAGCGATTTATCGGAATTTGCGAGCGCTCAAGCCGGTCAATCAGTCCAGATTGGCTTAATGAAGTCTTAACTGGCTTTACGCGGCGCCAGTCGCGACCAAGGTTTCTATCACCTGGGCATCTTCCACACTCTTGATATGTGCTTTACCAATTTTTTCTAGGAGCACATAGCGAATTCGTCCCCCCTCTGTTTTCTTATCTACTTGCATGAGCTCCATGTAGCGAGCTGCGCCAAACTTTGGAGGCGTCACTGGCAAGTTCATGGATTTAATGATTTTAGTAAGGCGCTCAAGTTCAGCCTTACTAATTTGATTTAAACGGCAAGATAGGTCTGCTCCAAGGACCATGCCGCAGCCTACAGCCTCACCATGAAGCCACTCCCCATAGCCCATGCCTGCTTCAATGGCATGTCCAAACGTATGGCCAAAGTTTAAGGTAGCGCGAATACCACTTTCTCTTTCATCGGCAGAAACAACGGCAGATTTAATTTCGCAGGAGCGAAGTACAGCATGCCCCAGGGCATTGGTATCACAGGCTAATAATGCTGATGCATTTGCTTCAATCCAATCTAAAAATTTGAAATCAGCAATTACGCCATGTTTAACGACTTCAGCTAGGCCAGCAGAAAGCTCTCTCGGGGGCAATGTCTTTAGGGTATTCAGATCTGCAATAACAGCAGCAGGTTGATGAAAAGCCCCGATCATATTTTTACCCAAGGGATGATTAATTCCAGTTTTGCCACCAACTGAAGAATCAACTTGAGCTAGTAAAGTGGTTGGAACTTGGATAAAGCGAATGCCCCGCATAAAACTGGCGGCAGCATAGCCAGTCATATCACCAATAACCCCCCCACCCAAGGCAATCAACATTGTTTGGCGGTCTGCACCAAACTTCAATAGGTCATCAAAAATAAGCTGGAGATTTTTCCAATCTTTATAAGACTCACCATCGGGCAAGGTAATTATCCTAACGGGCTTACCGAATGTTTCTAAAGTCTTGGTAAGTCTCTTTGCGTACAAGGGAGCAACCGTTGTGTTGGTGACGATATATATAGATGTGGCTTTTTCACAAGCGCTAAAGAGGTTTGCTTGGTCAATAAGATCGTCACCAATATAAATTGGGTAACTACGGTTACCAAGATCAACTTCAAGTGT
>CANHLB010000061.1 GCA_947461335.1 Burkholderiaceae bacterium
CTCGTATAGCGGGCACCTTGCCCAGAATTATGGGCTTCTAGGCGATGTTCAAGCCGGTTAGTGATGCCAGCGTAGTAGCTGCCATCGGCGCACTCGAGGAGGTAAACAAGCCAGGTCAAAATGGGGCTAAATTCTCTTAAAAAAAGGTGTAAAAGTCTTGAAATTTGTCACTTTACCCTTATATTCTATAGATAGAAACACATAGAATTCATCGGATACAAAAATGAGAATAGATAAATTAACTACCAAATTCCAAGAGGCCTTAAGCGAGGCCCAAAGTATCGCTTTAGCTAAAGATAATCAATATATTGAGCCAGCCCACGTGCTGCTTGCCATGTTGCGTGATTCTGATGGTGCAGCTAAGAGCTTATTAACTCGCGCTGGCGTGAATGTTTCTGGCCTTGAAAAAGGTGTAGAGAAGATCATTAGTAATTTGCCAGAGGTGCAGGGTACTAGTGGTGAGGTGCAGGTTGGCCGTGATTTAAGTAATTGGCTCAACCTATGTGAAAAAGAAGCTAATAAACGAAATGATCAATTTATTGCTGGCGAGCTTTTCTTGCTAGTGGTGGCGGATGACAAGGGCGAGCTTGGCAAAGTGGCTCGTGAAAATGGGTTAAATCGTAAATCATTAGAAGCGGCTATTGATTTAGTCCGCGGAGGAGAATCAGTGAATAGTGCAGATGCTGAAGGTCAACGTGAGGCCTTAAAGAAATATACCGTCGATTTAACTGAGCGTGCGCGCATGGGTAAGTTAGACCCTGTGATTGGTCGTGATGATGAGATACGTCGCACCATTCAAATTTTGCAACGTCGTGGTAAGAACAACCCAGTGCTCATTGGTGAGCCTGGTGTCGGTAAGACCGCCATCGTAGAGGGTTTAGCGCAACGCATCGTGAATGGTGAAGTTCCAGAGACCCTCAAGAACAAACGTGTCCTCGTGTTGGATATGGCTTTGTTATTGGCGGGAGCTAAGTACCGTGGTGAATTCGAGGAGCGTCTTAAGGCGGTTCTGAGTGATGTTGCTAAAGACGAAGGTCAAACAATTATCTTTATTGATGAGATTCATACGATGGTCGGAGCTGGTAAAGGTGATGGCGCGATGGATGCCGGCAATATGCTTAAGCCTGCCTTAGCTCGTGGTGAATTACATTGCATCGGTGCAACGACATTAGATGAATATCGTAAGTACATCGAAAAAGATCCTGCATTAGAGCGCCGCTTTCAAAAAGTTATGGTGGAAGAGCCTAGTGTTGAGGCAACCATTGCCATCTTGCGTGGTTTGCAAGAGCGTTATGAGTTACACCATGGCATTGAGATTACCGATCCAGCGATTGTGGCTGCTGCTGAGTTATCACATCGCTACATTACTGATCGTTTCTTACCAGACAAGGCGATCGACTTAATTGATGAGGCGGGCTCACGGATTCGGATGGAGATTGATTCTAAGCCTGAGGTAATGGATAAGTTAGAGCGTCGTTTAATTCAGCTCAAGATTGAGCGTGAAGCTGTCAAAAAAGAGAAAGACGAGGCCTCTCAAAAGCGTCTGGGCTTAATTGAAGAAGAGATTAAACGCCTTGGCGCTGAGTATGCTGACTTAGAGGAAATCTGGAAAGCAGAGAAGGGTGCAGTCTTAGGAGCCGCCAATCTGAAAGAAGAGATCGAAAAAGTAAAGGCTGATATTGCGAAATTACAACGTGAGGGTAAGTTAGAGCAAGTTGCTGAATTGCAATACGGCAAGTTGCCAGAGCTCGAAGCGAAACTCAAGTCTGCCGCGGCTGATGAAGCTAAGGGTGACAAAAATGGAGTTGTGAAGAATAAGCTTTTACGTACACAAGTGGGCGCAGAAGAAATTGCTGAAGTAGTGTCTCGTGCCACCGGTATTCCGGTGTCGAAGATGATGCAAGGTGAGCGCGATAAGTTGCTAAAGATGGAAGAGTTATTGCACAATCGGGTAGTTGGTCAAGAAGAGGCTATTCGCGCTGTGTCAGATGCCATCCGTCGTTCACGTGCTGGTTTGGCTGAAGAGAACCGTCCTTATGGATCTTTCTTATTCTTAGGACCTACTGGTGTTGGTAAGACTGAGCTATGCAAGGCATTAGCTGGCTTCTTGTTTGACAGTGAGGATCATCTCATTCGTATCGATATGAGTGAGTTCATGGAGAAACACAGTGTTGCCCGTTTGATTGGTGCGCCTCCAGGTTACGTTGGTTACGAAGAGGGCGGTTATTTAACTGAGCAAGTGCGTCGTCATCCCTATAGTGTGATTCTGTTTGATGAAATCGAGAAAGCCCATCCAGATGTTTTTAATATTCTCTTACAAGTATTAGATGATGGTCGCTTGACTGATGGTCAAGGTCGCACTGTGGACTTTAAGAACACGGTGATTGTGATGACTAGCAATATAGGTTCGCATTTAATTCAGTCGATGACTGATAAGAAACAGTCAGAAATCAAAGAGGCTGTCTTTGAGGAATTGAAAAATCATTTCCGTCCAGAGTTTTTAAACCGAATTGATGAGATTGTGGTCTTCCATGGATTGGATAAAGGTAACATTGCCAATATTGCGAAGATCTTGCTCAAAAACTTATCAGATCGCTTGGCAAAAGTAGATATGCAACTTGAAGTTAGTGATGCAGCCTTGAATAAGATTGCGGAGGTGGGCTTTGATCCTGTCTTTGGAGCAAGGCCACTCAAGCGTGCTATCCAGCAGCATATCGAGAATCCCGTTTCGAAGATGATTTTAGAGGGCAAGTTCGGCCCTAAAGATGTGGTGCCAGTGGATGTGGATAAAAAAGGGGACTTTAGTTTCACACGCCAGGTTCACTAAGAAGCAATTAAGATAATTTTGCAGGAATCTTCTTGCGCCAGTAAACTCAGGACATGACTGTTGCGCTCACCACTAGGCGTGCCAGTGATGTCCGGGTTATTGGTCTTATTAGCCTGGCGCACGGCAGCTCTCACTTCTTCCATTTAATTCTGCCACCCATGTTCCCATGGTTAAAGGCAGAGTTTGGTTTTAATTATGCTGAGCTTGGTCTACTCATGACCATCTTCTTTGTGGTTTCTTGCATCGTCCAAGCTGCTTCCGGATTTTTAGTGGATCGCATTGGAGCGCGCCCCGTACTTTTTGCAGGAATTGGTTTGCTTGCTTTAGCGGCTTTGACTTATTCACAAAGCAATGGTTATGGCATGTTGGTTTTGGGTGCCATCATTGCTGGTTGCGGTAATGGTATTTTTCACCCAGTTGATTACACGCTGATTAATCACAAAATTTCTCCAGCTAACCTACCCTATGCATATTCAATTCATGGAGTTACTGGCTACTTAGGGTGGGCTGCAGCCCCAGCCTTTATGGTGGCTATGACTGCTTTATTTGATTGGCGTATTGCTTTCTTGGGAGCGGCAGTACTTGAAGCATTGGTGCTCTTGATCCTTTGGATTAGCCGAGCTCGCTTGGTAGATGACGTACAAGCAAGGCGGGAGGAGTCGCAAAATGATCATGCCGCTAGTAATCCTGGCGGAGCCCCCTTAAGTACATTTGGTTTCATGAAATTACCCGCAGTGTGGCTTTGCTGGATTTTCTTTTTCTTCAATATGGCTTCAACTACCGGCCTCCAATCATTTGCACCTACTGCACTTTTTGAAATCTATGAACTTTCTGTGAGTTCTGGAAATTACTACTTAACACTCATGTCTATAGGTGGCGCAGGTGGAATGCTATTGGGGGGATATCTTGCAACTCGCATTAAGGTGCCAGAAAGAATTATTACGATGTGCTTTACTGTAAATATCGTGATGGGTTTATTGTTGGCCACTGGGCAAGTGCCACCAGAAATCATTGTGTTGGCTTTTGTTGTGATTGGTCTTGGTTTGGGTATCGCGGCACCATCGCGTGATTTGATGATTCGCTCTGCCACCCCCTCAGGTTCGTCGGGTAGGGTGTACGGGATTGTCTATTCTGGGATTGATTTAGGTGCCGCTCTAAGTCCTTTGATATTCGGCATCTTCCTTGATATTGGCTTACCGAAGTTCTTATTTATTGGCGTAGCCTTGCTGCAACTAATGATTATTTTGATCGGATTCAAGGTATCTACCCTTGGCAGCAGAAAAACGGTTTAATTGAGAGATTTCTTTCACGATGTGAAATGACGTTTCCCTGAGTAAAACTGGGGGGAATAGAGGAGTACTCATTTCATTCCAAGAAGTGGTTGACTATTCCGCATTGTAAAATAAAATTCATAAGTCATTGTTTTTTAATAATAAATTATTTTTATAAATTTCCCTAATAGCACTTGCTAGCTTTTTTGAACTAGCTAAACTCTTATATAAGACATAAGACTTGTAAAGGTCTTCAAGGTCCAAATATTGGAAGTACTTGTTTAACTTAGGGAGAAAAACATGGCAGATCGCAAAGCAGAAATCGCAGCACTACAAAAGGATTGGGATACCAATCCACGTTGGAGAGGGATTACTCGTGGTTACACAGCAGAAGACGTAGTTCGTCTGCGTGGCTCATTGAAGATTGAGCACACTTTAGCGAAGCATGGCGCTGAGCGTCTCTGGGAACTGGTAAACAACGAAGCGTATGTGAACTGTTTAGGCGCATTGACTGGTGGTCAAGCAATGCAACAAGTGAAAGCTGGCATCCAAGCGATCTACTTGTCTGGTTGGCAAGTTGCAGCCGACGGTAACTCTTCTGCGGCAATGTATCCAGACCAATCTTTATACCCAGTGGATTCAGTTCCTAAGATGGTTGAACGTATAAACAATTCTTTCCAACGCGCAGATGAAATTCAGACATCTAAAGGCATTAATAAGGGTGATGCAGGATACATTGAGTACTTTGCGCCAATCGTCGCTGATGCTGAGGCTGGTTTTGGTGGTGTATTGAATGCGTTCGAATTAAGCAAGGCATTAATTAAGCAAGGCGCTGCTGGCGTTCACTTTGAAGATCAACTGTCTTCAGTAAAGAAGTGCGGTCACTTGGGCGGCAAAGTATTGCTGCCAACGGCTGAATCAGTTCAGAAATTGATCTCTGCTCGCTTAGCTGCTGATGTCATGGGCGTTCCAACGATTATCTTGGCTCGAACAGATGCTGAAGCTGCCGACTTGTTGACATCTGATTATGACGAGAATGACAAGCCATTCTTGACGGGTGAGCGCACTCCCGAAGGTTTCTACAAAACTCGTAAGGGCTTGGATCAAGCGGTCTCACGTGGTTTAGCATACGCTGCCTACGCTGATATGGTTTGGTGCGAAACAGGGACACCTGATCTTGAGTTTGCTCGTCAATTTGCTGAAGCTATTCGGGCGAAATTTCCAGGCAAGATGTTGGCTTACAACTGCTCACCATCCTTCAACTGGAAGAAAAACTTGGATGATGCAACGATTGCGGTATTCCAGCGTGAGTTGGGCGCAATGGGATATAAATATCAATTCATTACTCTCGCTGGTATCCACTCTATGTGGTACAACATGTTCGATTTGGCACAAGACTATTCGAAGCGCGGTATGACTGCTTATGTTGAGAAAGTACAAGAGCCAGAATTTGCTGCACGTGATCGTGGCTATACATTCGTTTCACATCAGCAAGAAGTAGGCACTGGTTATTTTGACGACGTGACTACCGTAATTCAGGGCGGTAAGTCTTCCGTAACGGCATTGACTGGTTCTACTGAAGAAGAGCAGTTCCACTAAGAATCCCTAAGTAGTATGTTGTAGCAGTAGCACTCTTTACTGCCATGGCACCTAAATTACCCCACAAGGGTGACTTAGGTGCCATTTTCGTTTACATTCTTCCCATGACAAATTGTGGACTCTGTAAAGAAGAACTTAAACCTGAAGAGGGTGAGCTTATTTGGCGCGGAGATGAATGCCGTGTCATTTTGGTTAATGACCCCAATCTTCCAGGATTCTGTCGAGTCATCTGGAACCGCCATGTTGCTGACATGACCGATCTTAGTTACGGTGAGCGTGAACATTTAATGACTTTAGTATTCGTGGTTGAAGAGGCTGTGCGTCACGTGATGCATCCGGACAAAGTCAATTTAGCTGCTTTGGGTAATATGGTTCCCCATATTCATTGGCACGTCATCCCGAGGTTTAAAGATGATGCCTTTTTCCCAGGTTCAGCATGGTCGGTGCGTACACAAGAGACACCAAAATCTTCTTTAGAAGCCAGAAAGGCGCTTGCAAAGCAGTTGCCTATAGCAATTCGCTCTGCAATTTCTCAAATGCATTAAATTAGTGCTAAATCAGTGAACGGCTGATAAGTAGCGCCTATAAAAATAGATGGAGACGGGTAGTGATAGACAAAATCATTCCTAGCTTGGCTCAGGCCGTGCAGGATATTAGCAATGGCTCGACCATTTTGGTTTCTGGTTTCGGTGATGCAGGTTTGCCAATTTACTTATTGGATGCTTTAGCGGAACAAGGTGCCAAGAACTTGACCATTGTGAGTAACAATGCTGGTAATTCTGGTATCGGCATTTCAAAACTCATTGGTGCTGGCCAAGTAAAGAAAATAGTTTGCTCTTTTCCACGTCAACCTGAGTCAGGAGCTTTTGATGATCTCTACCGCGCTGGCAAGATTGAGCTAGAGTTAGTTCCACAAGGTACTCTCGCTGAGCGCATTCGTGCAGGTGGCGCTGGAATTGGGGGTTTTTATACTCCCACTGGATTTGGCACTGAGTTGGCGAAGGGCAAAGATATTCGCGTGATTGATGGGGTAAATCACATTTTTGAGACTGCTATCAAAGCAGACTATGCATTAATCAAGGCGAACAAGGGCGATCGTTGGGGCAACCTTATCTACCATCGTACTGGGCGTAACTTTGGACCTATTATGGCCACCGCTGCTCGTTGCACTATTGCACAAGTCAATCAAGTGGTTGAGCTTGGTGCACTAGATCCAGAAAATATTGTGACCCCCGGAATTTTTGTAAAACGCGTTGTGCGTGTTGGAGGTAAATCATGATTGATCTATCCAAACTAAAGAAGCGTTCCATAGCTGACATTGCGAAGCGCATTGTTCAAGACATCCCCGATGGCGCTCATGTGAACCTGGGTATTGGACAGCCGATGATGATTTCCAACTACCTTCCATCGGATAAAGAAATTCTCTTGCATTCTGAAAATGGTTTGCTTGGTATGGGCCCACTAGCCAAAGATCATGAAATTGATAAAGAGTTAGTCAATGCAGGTAAACAGCCGGTTACTATGTTGCCGGGAGCATCACTTTGTCATCATGCCGACTCGTTTGTAATGATTCGGGGTGGGCATATTGATATTTGCGTATTGGGCGCCTTCCAAGTTTCTGTTAAGGGCGATATCGCCAATTGGCGTACCGCTGACCCTAAGGCGATTCCAGCAGTAGGTGGTGCAATGGACCTAGCTTTGGGTGCTAAAAAGTTATTTGTGATGATGGAGCATCTCACCAAATCTGGAGAATCCAAGCTGGTTAAAGAGTGTACTTATCCCCTTACTGCCCTGGCAGCGGTCAATTGTATCTATACCGACTTAGCAACCATCGCAGTAAGCCCTGAAGGTTTAGTTGCCATCGACTGGGTAGATGGGCTGAGTTTTGAGGAATTACAGGAGCTCAGTGGCGTCCCAATGAAGCAGTTGATTAATTAATTCAAAGAATTTCATTCAAGGAAGATCTATGTCATTTGCTACAACTAAATACGATGCTTGTATTGCGGGTATATACGAACATCCTTTGCGCGTAGCCCCGGATCACACAGTTGCACAGTTGCACGCTGAAGTAGCGCGCGGTGCTTTGCTAGATGCTGGATTAACTTTAGATGATGTAGACGGATATTTTTGTGCGGGTGATGCTCCAGGCATGGGCCCAGTATCAATGGCCGATTATCTCGGACTCAAGAAACTAAAATATTTAGACTCAACAGACACCGGTGGTTCTTCCTATTTAACTCATGTCAATCATGCGGCTCGTGCGATTGCTGCTGGTCAATGTCGTGTGGCACTCATTACTTTAGCGGGCCGTCCAAAATCAGAGGGATCTAGTGGCACACAGGTTCGCAGTCAATGGGCGAGCGCGCCTGACTTTGCTTTTGAAAAACCGTATTCGCCAGCACCTCTAAATACATACGCTATGTGCGCAATGCGCCATATGTATGAGTTTGGTACTACTAGCGAGCAGCTCGCTTGGATTAAGGTAGCCGCTTCACATCATGCTCAACATAATCCCAATGCTGCATTAAAAGATGTTCTCACAGTTGAGGATGTATTAAATTCTCCTATGATTGCAGATCCATTACACCGTGCAGACTGCTGTGTGGTGACAGATAGTGGTGGGGCGCTGATAGTGGTACATCCTGATATTGCCAAGACTCTAAAGAAACCCGTTGTGACCATGATGGGTGCTGGCGAAACCACTAAGGGGCAGATGGGCGGCAAGGTAGATTTGACTTACTCTGGCTTGGCATGGGCTGCCCCATTGGCATTTAAAGAAGCAAAGCTCACGCCTGAACAAATACGTTATGCATCTATTTACGATAGCTTCA
>CANHLB010000062.1 GCA_947461335.1 Burkholderiaceae bacterium
GAGTCTGCTGACAAAATAGGAAGCAGATAGGTGTAGATAGTGACATTGTCTAATTGCTGCATGGATTTTTCGAGGCGCTTGCAATAGCCACAGTTAGGATCAGAAAAAACTGCTAATTGGCGACTGCCATTACCGCGCACTGTTTTGATGGCATTGGCAAGGTTTAACTCTGTCCACTTGATACGATTTAAATCAGCCTGTCTTTGCTCTGTAATATTTTTTCCGGTGGCTAACTCAATTATTTCGCCTTGAATCAAATATTTTGCTGAACTATCTGTATAAAAAACCTCATTGCCAACCAATACTTCATATAAACCAGTCACTGGTGCTGCTGAAACACCTTTTACTTTTGCATTTGCACCCAGTTTTTTCTGTATCTCAGATTTAATTTGCTGCTCAGGCTGTGCATGGGCATATCCAGAACAAAGCAAGAATGTACAGATGATGGATATGACAGATAAATATTTATTCAAAATCAATGTCTCCTAAAGCACGCTCAATCAGGCGCTGTTTAATGAAGTGGCTTTTGTTTACAAGACCAAGGCCCCAGTTACGAATTTGTCGCTCTGTATTACTGCTAGCAGAAAATAGTTTTTTGAGTTTATCGGTGACCCATAGAAGAGCGCTAGTATCGCCTTGGCGTTGGCGTTCGTAGCGACGCAGCAGAACGATATCGCTTGGAGCACGAAAGGACTCCCGTTTACTAATAATATTGAGAAGAACAGCAACATCGCGTAAGCCTAAGTTAAGTCCTTGCCCCGCTAGAGGGTGCATGACATGAGCGGCGTCGCCAATCAATACCACTTTAGGTGAAGCTTCAGGCCCAATAAAGCGCGTGGCCCTTATTTTTCTTAAGGGGAAAGCTACCGGTGTTGAGTTGAGCATGAGTTCGCCCAATTGTTTTTTAATGGCGCCATTAGCTATGGATGCAAATCGATCAAGCCATTGCGCTTGATCGAGTTTGAGTAATTCTGCAGCATTCTCTGGAGAGGTCGACCAAACCATCGATACTTGCTTTCCTGGTAAAGGTAGCATGGCCACGATATCGCCACCAGGTAAGAACCATTGAAATGCAGTTTCAAGATGCTGATAAGTACAAGTCCAGTTAGCAACAACAGCGCTCTGCAAGTAACTCTCTTCACTGCTTGTAATACCAATTTCAGAACGAATTGGAGAGTTGGCGCCATCAGCGGCAATAACAAGTTGCGCTCGAATTATTCCCCCATTTTTTAAGTGCAGCGTGCTGCCATGTTCATCAACTTCTATTTTTTCTAAGACATCGTTGATGCGCTCTAACTTATTTTGAAAGCGTGATGCTTGGTCGAGCGTGTGTTCAATTAAATTAGACTCACCTATCCAAGCGAGCTGAGGGGTGCCAGCTTCAAAAGCTGAAAGATGAAGTTGATCATTTTTTTCACCACGATCTCCGTAAATACGCATATCACGCACTGATTGCATGCGGCTGTGATCGAGTGCATCCCAAATTTGTAAATGGGCCAATAGTTTTTGGGTACTTGGCGAAAAAGCGTAGATTCTTTGTCCCCATTGAGGCCCTTGTGGAGCAGCTACTGTTTGACTGAGATCGGGCGCAATCTCTATTGTTTGAAGCCCGAGCTGTGCTAGACCAAGCGCGCAAGCCTTACCAGTAATACCTCCACCGACTACCACGACGTCAGTCTGGCGGATTTTGGTGGAGTGCGCAGGGGTTTTGGATGGCGAATTTTGGAGAACTTCTGACATAACTTGATGATATCGAATCCCGCCCCTTTACAATAAGGTCATGTCTTTGAAATGTGGCATCGTCGGCCTGCCTAACGTCGGCAAATCTACCCTTTTTAACGCGCTTACCAAGGCTGGGATCGCAGCGGAAAACTACCCTTTCTGCACGATTGAGCCCAATGTAGGCGTGGTTGAGGTTCCTGACCATCGTCTAGCTGCTTTAGCACATATTGTTAAGCCTGAGCGCATCCTGCCTGCTGCTGTTGAGTTTGTGGATATTGCCGGCTTGGTCGCCGGTGCTTCTAAAGGTGAAGGTCTGGGCAATCAGTTTTTGGCTAATATTCGTGAAACGGATGCTATTACCCATGTAGTTCGTTGTTTCGAAGATCCAAACGTCATTCACGTTGCTGGCAAGATTGACCCTATTGCCGATATTGCTGTGATTGATACGGAATTGGCTTTATCTGATTTAGCTACTGTTGAGAAAACGCTCAACCGCTCTAGTAAGGCGGCTAAGTCAGGCAATGATAAAGAAGCCGCAGCGTTAGTTGCCGTTCTCACTAAAGTGCAAGCCCATTTGGATTCTGTCCTGCCAGTCCGCAGCCTCAATTTGAGTGAAGACGAACTTCTTCTCATTAAGCCATTGTGTTTAATTACTGCTAAACCAACAATGTATGTTGCTAATGTTAAAGAAGATGGTTTTACTAACAATCCCCATCTTGAGGTGGTAAGGCAGCATGCTGCAAAAGAAAATGCTCCCGTAGTTGCAGTTTGTGCAGCTATTGAAGCTGAGATCGCTGATTTAGATGATGCTGACAAGACTGAATTCCTAGCTGACTTAGGCATGGAAGAACCTGGCTTAGATCGCGTGATTCGCGCTGGGTATTCATTACTTGGTTTGCAAACTTACTTCACCGCTGGTGTTAAAGAAGTGCGCGCTTGGACTATTCATCAAGGGGATACTGCCCCACAAGCAGCAGGCGTTATTCATACTGACTTTGAGCGCGGCTTTATTCGTGCGCAAACGATTGCTTACGATGACTTCATTCAGTTTAAGGGTGAGGCTGGCGCTAAAGAGGCTGGCAAGATGCGAGCCGAAGGTAAGGAATACGTCGTTAAGGATGGGGACGTATTGAACTTCTTGTTTAATGTTTAGCTAAGTGCTCACTCTTTGCTAAATAAAAAAGCCCTTAATTAAGGGCTTTTTTATTAATGGTAATTTTAATTAAGCCGATCTAAGTGCTTTCTCTAGACACTTAGAGATTTCTTCATAGCGCTTTATTGCCAGTTTGGTTGGCACAACTTCTTTCTTCCGGCCATCAGTATTTGATGCCATCTTAATGTAGCCCATAGCACTTAGATTTTTTAGGCGACCATGCAAGGTTGCTTGAGAGCCCAAATCAGCAAGTGAAATCAAGTCACCTACTAAAACTGACTCTTTAGTATGTGCACAAGTAACAATTTTATCGAGTAAGTTTTCTTCAATGTAGTCTAGTTGCTTCCCTGGATTCATTCGATCCAAAGCATCAATCAAGTTCAAAAATCGAAGATAAGGGGAAGACTTTGTTGTTGACATAATTTAGGGGTGATAAATCCGAGAGAAGGTTTAGAGAGAGGTATTAGCTAAAAGGCTAATACTAGTGTAATCCCTTAGCGACGCCTTTTCAACAGAAAGTAATTATAAAAAACATTCATAATCGATGCAATGTACAAAATTTTATCAGGACTTTCTGGTGCATTTATAGGTTTTGCAATAAGTGCATTAGCCTATGTTTTTCTTTTTTACGCCAATTCTTGGGTAGCTGGCGAGCTGGTGTTTAGTCTGGGAGTCAACTGGATCTACTTGCCAGCAGGCCTGCGTTTATTTTTGACATTAATCTTTGGGCTACCAGGCGCTCTTGGCATTGCTGCAGCATCCTTTTTAATTAGTTACTTTGGTGAGTTTCCACACGATTTAACTCTTTGTCTTGGCATAGGCCTGGCTTCTGGATTTGCCCCTTACATTGCCAGGGTTTTTATTCTGAGCAATATCCAGCTTGCACCTGATCTAAGCAATCTCAGCCTGCAAAAATTAATGATTTGTATTCTGGTTTACGCATTATTGAGTGCCGGCATACACCAACTTTGGTTTGCAGCTGAAGGTCTAGAAGATGCGGGCTCCTTTAGTCATTTTGCAGTAATGCTAGTGGGAGACATTCTAGGTTCAATATTGCTGATAGCAGTGATTAAGTACGGCCTAGATATTTTGAAAAAAGTTAGGGAAAAAGCTCACTAAGAGCAAGGCCTGGATCGGCAGAACGCATAAAAGCTTCTCCAACTAAGAAGGCGTTAATTTGATGCTCACGCATCAGCTGGACATCAGTGCGACCCAATATTCCTGATTCAGTTACCAAAGTTTTATTATTTGGAATCATAGGTAAAAGTGCAAGCGTAGTTTCTAGCGTTACCTCAAAGGTTTTGAGATTGCGATTATTGATCCCTAGTAAAGATGTCTTCAGCTCTAAAGCCTTCTCTAGCTCCGGAGCATTGTGAACTTCGACGAGAACATCTAGGCCCAATTCATGGGCGCAGTTTTCAAGCTCTTTCATTTGATTAAGTTCTAGGCAGGCCACAATTAACAGAATTGCATCAGCACCAATCGCGCGGGCTTCATAGATTTGATAGGGATCTATTGTGAAATCTTTGCGAAGAACGGGAATGCTGCATGCAGCTCTAGCCTCTTGAAGATACGTGTTGCATCCCTGAAAGAAATCTATATCAGTGAGAACTGATAAACAGGCTGCGCCATACTTTTCATAAGACTGAGCAATTTTTGCGGGCTTAAAATTTTCTCGAAGAACGCCTTTACTCGGACTTGCCTTTTTAATTTCTGCAATAACACCAGTCTTACCATTAGAAATCTTGTTTTCAATGGCATGAATAAAGCCACGCGGCTTAAGCAGGGCATCCTTATTGTTTTCCTCAGCGATATCCCGCTGATTCCCTAGAGAGATTTGCTTTGAGTTATTAGCAATCTCAATCTTCTTAGTCGCGACAATTTTATCTAGGATATCACTCATAGATTTTATTGAGATTGGGTTGCTGCAATAAATGCGTCTAACTTGTTACGTGCAGCCCCAGATACAATTGCTGCTTTCGCCATTGCTACACCAGAGCCAATATCTTTAGCGACACCTGCTACATACAAAGTTGCGCCAGCATTCAGGCACACAATATCACTAGCTGCACCTGACTTATTATCGATTACATCCAATACGATTTTTTTTGATTCTTCCGCATTGCTTACCTTAAAGCTATTCGTGAGGGCGGTATTGAGTCCAAAGTCTTTTGGATGAATTTCATATTCACGCACGACACCCTCCTTAAGTTCACCTACAAGCGTAGGACCCTCTAGGGAAATTTCATCTAAACCATCGCGCCCATACACAACGAGTGCGTGCTCCATGCCTAAAGCTTGAAGTACACGCGCCTGAATACCGACGAGATCTGGATGAAATACGCCCATTAGAATTCGTTTAGCATCAGCAGGGTTAGTGAGTGGGCCGAGAATATTAAAAATCGTTCGCACCCCTAGTTGCTTACGAATGGGCACAACATTTTTCATGGCAGGGTGATGATTGGGGGCAAACATAAAGCCAGCACCTACCGTTGCTATGCATTTAGCAACCTGCTCGGCAGATAGCCCCAAATTAACGCCTAATGCTTCGAGCACATCAGCGCTACCTGACTTACTGCTCACGCTACGATTGCCGTGCTTAGCAATTTTTGCTCCAGCTGCTGCAGCAACGAACATCGCTGCAGTTGAAATATTAAAGGTATGTGCTCCATCACCCCCTGTACCAACAACATCCACTAGGTTAGTGCGATCACCTACATGAACGGTAGTTGCGAACTCACGCATGACTTGTGCGGCAGCAGCAATTTCTCCAACCGTTTCTTTCTTGGTGCGTAAGGCCACCAATAAGCCAGCAACGAGTTCGGGTGACATTTCTCCGCTCATGATCAGTCGCATCATGGCGGTCATCTCATCATGGTGGAGTTCGCGATGTTCGATGCAGCGTTGCAGGGCTTCTTGAGGGGAAATTGACATAGTGCTTTTTACTTACTTATTTTGTAGGAAGTTCTTGAGTAGGGCATGGCCATGCTCAGAAAGAATAGATTCAGGGTGAAATTGCACACCTTCTACTGCGAGTTCCCGATGACGTACACCCATGATCTCGCCATCAGAAGAGGTTGCTGTCACCTCGAGTATGGCAGGTAATGAACTTTTTTCAATCGCTAGGGAATGATAGCGAGTGACTTTAAATGGGTCTGGCAAGTTTTTGAATACGCCCACACCTGTGTGATGAATAGCATCAGTCTTGCCGTGCATGACCTTTTGAGCACGAATGACCTTGCCACCAAATGCTTCGCCAATCGCTTGATGGCCAAGACATACGCCCAGGATTGGAATTTGTCCTGCATAGCGTTTGATCGTCTCCACAGATATGCCTGCCTCTGCTGGGCTGCATGGTCCAGGTGAAATACAAATGCGCGCAGGATTGAGCTTTGCAATATCTTCTACTGCAATTTCATCATTGCGAAATACTTTTACCTCTTCACCCAGTTCAGCAAAATACTGCACGAGGTTATAGGTAAAGGAATCATAGTTATCAATCATGAGGAGCATCGAGTCCTCCTTGCACTAATTCAGCAGCAGTTAATACGGCACGCGCTTTAGCTTCGGTTTCTTTCCACTCAGCAGTAGGGTCGGAGTCTGCAACAACACCTGCACCGGCCTGAGAGTGGAGCATGCCATTACGAATGACTCCTGTACGGATGGCAATTGCAACATCCATATCACCAGAGAAAGAGAGATAACCTACTGCACCACCATAAACACCGCGCTTCACAATTTCCATCTCATCAATAATTTCCATAGCGCGTATTTTTGGCGCGCCAGAAAGTGTACCTGCAGGGAAGGTTGCTCTCAAGACATCCATATTGCTCATGTTATCCAAAAGATCGCCCTCGACTGAGCTAACAATGTGTTGTACATGAGAATATTTTTCAATTGACATGGAATCGGTCACTTTTACTGAGCCTGTTTTGGCGATTCTGCCAACGTCATTGCGAGCAAGGTCAATCAACATCACGTGCTCGGCGATTTCTTTGGGGTCTGCAAGCAATTCTTTGGCTAAACGCTCATCTTCTTCTGGGCTAGCACCACGAGGTCGCGTGCCAGCGAGAGGGCGAATCGTCACAATTTTTTCTGCTGCCCGTTGCTCTTGGCGAACCAGAATTTCTGGAGAAGAGCCAACGATCTGCATATCTCCAAAATCATAGAAATACATATAGGGAGATGGATTTAAGGAACGTAGAGCTCTGTATAGAGCGAGTGGGGAGTCAGTAAAAGGTTTACTGATCCGTTGACCAATCACAACCTGCATACAGTCACCAGCCAAAATATATTCTTTGGTTTTGCGAACTGCTGCTTCGAAATCTGTAGACTTAAATTGCCGAATGAGCTCAGTCTTTGTGCTCGGTAATGAGGCAGGCATATTCGCAGGCTTACCAAGACAGGTAAGCAAGTCATTAAGTCGTTTCTGTGCCTGTTCAAAACCATTTGGAATGCTTGGATCAGCATAAACAATGAAGTAAATTTTTCCAGCAACATTATCAATCACTGCTAATTCTTCAGTAAGCATTAATTGAATATCAGGTACACCAAGTTCATCTGGCAAATCGTGCTCTGCTAAACGTGACTCGATGTAACGAACGGTGTCATAACCAAAGTAGCCAGCAAGGCCACCACAAAAACGCGGCAAACCTGGTTGAAGGGCAACCTTAAATCTTTTGAAATAAGCGTCTACAAAATCTAATGGGTTATCGGTATTACTTTCTACTACTTTTCCATCTGTGACAACTTCATTAATAGGCGCAGTGGGTGTACCAACTGTTCTGATAATAGTTTTAGCGGGCAGCCCAATAAAAGAGAAGCGGCCAAAGCGCTCGCCTCCCAAAACAGACTCTAAAAGATAGGTATTTCTCTTGCCAAAAGCTTGGCTCAGCTTGACGTATAGGGATAAGGGGGTCTCCAAGTCAGCAAGCACTTCTTTAACAAGTGGAATGCGATTGAAACCCCGTTTTGCTAGGACGTTAAATTCTTCAAGCTGCATTAGGCTTTTCCTGACTTTCCTAATTCAGCGCGCATTGCGTCGATCACTTGAGCATAATTTTCTTTCCCGAAAATTGCCGAGCCTGCTACGAAAGTATCTGCACCTGCTTTTGCTACTTGTGCAATGTTATCTACTTTGATTCCTCCATCCACTTCAAGACGAATGCGACGACCAGTTTTTGCTTGATACCGATCTAAAACTACCCGCACCTGTTCAATCTTATTCAAGGTACTTGGAATAAAGGATTGACCACCAAAGCCAGGATTGACAGACATGAGTAAAACAAGGTCTAGCAAATCGAGGGCACCGTCCAAATGATCAATTGGCGTAGCAGGGTTTAATACCAAGCCCGCTTGACAGCCTTGATCGCGAATTAAATTGAGAGTGCGATCAACATGAGTGCTAGCCTCAGGGTGAAAGCTAATCAGATTGGCGCCAGCTTTGGCAAAATCCGGAATAATGCGATCAACAGGTTCGATCATTAAATGAACATCGATTACAGCTTGCTTCCCATTTTTCATGGCATGAGGGCGAATAGCCTCACAAACTAGCGGGCCGATTGTGAGATTGGGA
>CANHLB010000063.1 GCA_947461335.1 Burkholderiaceae bacterium
AAATCCTAGCGAAAGCGGTCTATCGGAGGATGTTTGAAAATCCTTGTGTCGGTGGTTCGATTCCGCCCCGGGCCACCAAGAAACACTAAAACCACCTTCGGGTGGTTTTTTCATTTGCATGGGCTCAATTGTAGAATTAGTTTTTGTGATCTTTATAGGATTTATTGAGATGACCATTCTGCGGATATGTAAATCTATTGTGTGTTTGCTGCTTGGTATTTTCGCTCTTTTAGTCTGCCTAAATAATGTGTTGGACTACGACTCTAATTATGCTTTTGTTCAGCATACTCTTTCTATGGATACAGTTTTTCTGAGCAATACTTTGAAGTACCGAGCCATTCTTGATCCATTCATTTGGAGTCTTGCCTATGGATTAATAATATTTGCTGAATTTTTAACGGGAGTTCTGTTGCTCATTGGCGGCATTGGACTACTCAGAAATATTCATTCTTCTTGGGCATTTAATAGGGCCAAGAATTGGGTATACCTTGGTTGTCTTCTTGGGTTTTTACTGTGGTTTTTTGGTTTTATTGTTATTGGTGGTGAATGGTTTTGTATGTGGCAATCTGAGAAGTGGAATGGCGTAGAGGCAGCCTTTCGTTTTGCTGTCATTTTTATGTTTACATTGCTATTTACCGCAATGCCTGAATCTGAAAACGATAAAAAATAGAGTCACACATACTCAGCCCTGGTCGATTCCGCCCCGGGCCACCAAGAAACACCAAAACCACCTTCGAGTGGTTTTTTCATTTGTTGGGCGTAGAATAGAATTATGAGAAGGATATGTATCACCCTTTGCTTTAGCCTATTTGCCAGCTTGATTCATGCTGGTACTATGCCCGCATCTGCCGACTCCATATCACAAGCTCAATCTGGGCATGTAGTTCAGCACGATTGCCATGCAAAAAGTGATGTGAATGTTGAGAAGTCACAATCAACAAATCTTCAAGCACAGCATCAATGCTGTTTGGGCGTAATAGCAAACTTATCTACAGGCCAGTATATCAATCCAGATTTCTCAAATCACTTTGTTTCTCAAGTGCCCCAACTCATTGTTGAGGTAGTTCCAAGTCATATATTCAAACCTCCAAGACTAATTAGTTAACTACGCATTAACTAATTTTTGTGGCATCTAGCCACCGCAATCTATTGGAGAAATCTTATGAACATGACTCACTACATGGAGTTATTGGCTGTTAATCAGCCTTGGAATTTAATTATCTTTATGGCCATACCAATTGTTTTGGCAGAGACTTTAGCCATCACTGAGTTATATCTACTCTTTACTCGCAAGTTCGATGGCGCTGTTTATTACCTCAATCGCTTTTCTGGAATTGCTGTTGGCGTCTACTTTATCGGCATCATCTACTACATTGTGACTAACGCTATCATTCCTATTACACAGGCAGGTGAGTGGAGAACGGTGATTGATGTAATTGCTGTCAGCACTTATGTCATCGCAGGATTGCCACTGATTTGGATTGCTCTACAGGAGCTGGGTTTAGTTAACCGAGTGCTTGATCAAATGGGTAAGTTAAAGATTCATGCGATATGTGTTGCTTTGTTCTTGGTATTTGGACACATCGCCATGATTGCGGGCATGCTTGATCCGAGTATTCTGGGATATAAGGGCACTAATGCTCATGAAATGAGTGGTAACTCGGATCATGAGTTTTGTCATCCTGATGGGCATGGCGAAATGATGAAACAACATCAAAAAATGATGAATGGTCAGATGCCAATGAATAAGCCAGGGCATAGTCACTAATGCCCTAAGGATCTAGCATCCTCGGCTCTGGTCGATTCCGCCCCGGGCCACCAAGAAACACCAAAACTACCTGCGGGTGGTTTTTTCATTGGCATAGATTGCTTGGGCATGGTACCTTGAGCATTCTACTGATGAGGGTTCAAAATGCCGATTCAAAAAATGAAGATATTTTTAACCCCATTTTGCGAAGCAACGCCCGCCTGCCTTTTGGTTATGGTCCAGGGCAATATTTGGTTGGCAACCATGGGCCACGTTCAAAAGGCAGTAGAGACAGGATTTATCACTGGTATTGGCGTTCTTATCCTTTCGCTATTTACTCATCGATGGTTTGGGAATAAATATCTTGTAGCCGGAATTACTGGCGGCATGTGTTTTATCGCTGACTTATTAATACATCCAACACACTTTGGGAGCTACACAACGGAAGCAATCGTGACTGGAGCATTCACAGCCATTATTTCTCTGACTATGAACTTTATTGGAAAAAAGCTTTTCGTCCACGGAAGAAGCAGGTTAACTAAAGGCCGATAAAGGATAGGCATCTCAGGCCATAGTCGATTCCGCCCCGGGCCACCAAGAAACACCAAAACTACCTGCGGGTGGTTTTTCATTTGGCACCACTTATTGTGAGGGATTATTAGCATTCCCTGTGATAAATGAGATATTTCTTTATATTAGAAGGATATGACCCAGTTGATCGAATTAACCTATGTGAGCGAGCCCGCCCAAGAAATGTCCTTTCTGGGCTTGATGCGCTTGCTTTATCACTCCTATTTGAGAAATACGAGCGTGGGGGTTACAGGCGCCTTGATTTTTGAAAACAATCGATTTGGTCAAGTCATTGAAGGACCAAGGGCCCAGATTGAAAATTTATGGGAAAAAATTCAAAAAGATACTAGGCATAAAAATATACGCCTCGTAGAGTCAAAGCCAATTGAGCATAGAAGCTTTAGTAAGTGGACTATGGTTTTTCAGGGCAGCGAAGAGGTGGCTAAAAAATTGCCTGAAATAGCAGTAGCCGTTGAGAATGCGAATTTTCCTGCTGGACACCCTCTATTGATCGCTTTGAGAGATTTGAAATAATCTATCGCCTTCATTTGTTGATATTACGATAGCCTAATAGCTAGGATCGAAAATCATTGGCCCTAGTTGATTCCACCCCGAGCCACCAAGAATCTTAATAGTCCACTGGTTGGGCATTTTGCTCTAAGTAGTAATATTCAAATTAATGAAATACGCAAACGAAATATTCTTCTTTGTTTTTGCTCTGATCCTATGGGGATTGCTTTACGGCTCAAGGTTTATATTAACGCCGGATAAAACTAGCCAGTCCAAAAAACTTTGGCTAACCGCTCTCACGCTTACTGCAACTTCATTTACGCTCTTCGCATTGGCATCAACAATATCCCTATCCTTGCTTACCTTGGCAAACACATGTTTTGTTGCAAGCTTTATTTACTTTGGTTTATTTTGCCGCTCTCTTAATATTCCGATTCCAAAAAAAGTAAATATTCTTGTTCTTGCGGGTTTATTGACTTTCGCTGCTTTATTTGAATACTTAAGACAAAAAGGATTATTTATAGAAAGGGTTGGGTTGATCAGCCTTATTGGAGCCTCTTGTTTTATTTGGGAGCTAAGGGAGCTAAGGCATCTCAGAGGAATTGGCTCTACCCAGCTCAGGTTTTTGATTTACACCATTGTTATCGAACTAGTCCTGACCGTTGCTAGGTTTATAGCTTTGTGGATTGATGGTGGATTATCTACCCCTAACCTATATCAAGAGGGCGTAATTAGTGCTTCAATCAGGTGGGCGTGGCTGGGCATCTCAATCCTCTCTTATGTGGCAGTCCTTGGTTATTGGCTGGAAAAACTAAGTATTGAAAACATGCAAGTCGCTAGCGAAAATGAAAAAATAACCGGGCTCTTAAAAGAAAAAGAGCGCTTGATCTATGGACTACTAAAGGCCAATAAGACTTCGGCTACTGGCGCGCTATCAGCATCTATTGCTCATGAACTAAATCAACCGCTTGGCGCTTCTAATCTCAATATCCAGTTTCTTAAAATGAAATTAGAAAAAGGAGTTCTCAATCCCGAGCTGGGTAAAGAAATCTTAGATTCTTTAGAGCAAGATAATAAGAGAGCCGCCACGATCGTTAAGTCACTCAGGTCAATATTTACAGAAGGCGAATCGAATGCCCAAGAAGTTCTATTAGGCGATTTGATAGCAAAAGTTCTAGATATTGTTAAGCCTGAGCTCAGGTCTAAGAATATCCAAATTCAGCTTCAAGTTGATGATGGCTTGGCAATTATGGTAAATCCATCTGAAATGGAACAAGTGATATTAAATTTGGTCAACAATGCCGCACAGGCTTTGGCTAACTCAGGAACGCTCCAGCGTCGTATCGCTATAGAGGCTATTAGTGCTGAAAAGTCAGTTCAATTTAGCGTGTCTGATAACGGCAAAGGCGTATCTGCTGAATTCAAACCCCAACTATTTGAACTGTTAAGTACTACGAAGCAGACCGGAATGGGGCTAGGTCTATGGCTTTGCAGGCACATTGTTACTAGATATAGTGGTTCTATCCATTACGAAGATGCTATTGGCGGTGGAGCTAAGTTTGTAATGAAATTGCCATCTAGTTAGCTTCCCGGCTAATTGACCGGAGTCTTCACAAGGAAGACTATAGAGTCTTATGAACTTAGCAGAAATACAATCTTTTAGGCAGATCGGTAGACGTCTTCGCATTGAGCGTGAGGCGCGTGGGCTAACTTTGCCTGCGATAGCTGGATCTTGTGGAATGACCATTTCTGAATTAGTTCACATTGAAAATGGCGAATTATTAGGATTTAGGCAAGTCCTTGAAGATGCCTTAAGTAATGCTGAGGCATATGCAAAAGCATTAGATGTTGAGTTAGATGGCGTAGAGAGCAGATCCTCTGGAATAACAACAATAAATGCTAAAAATGATGAGGTGTTTATCCCCGTCTTTTTAAGAAAAAAATAATTAGCTTGGCTTGCCCGCTCTTTAGGGGCTTAACCACTTTGGGTAAAAACTTAAAGTGGTTTTTTGTTGCTCAAATCGGACGTTAAAACAGGATTTCTCATATTTAGATAAGATAAAAACAAATAAGGAGTCTTTATGCCATTTGTCAGAATCGATTTAAGTAAAAAACATCCTGAAGGTTTTGCTCAGCAAGTGGGCGAGATTGTTTATGAAGTGATGACAACGCAAATTAATGTGCCTAAAGATGATAAGTTTCAAGTCATTACTAAGCACGATAGTAGTGAGCTGCTTATGCCTAAAAGTTATTTAGGCATTGAGTATTCAGAAGACATTATCTTTATCCAAGTGACCCTAAATGAAGGCAGAAATACTGAGATGAAGAAAAAGTTCTACAAAGCTATTTGTGAAGATTTGGTTGAAAAACTCAAAGTTAGACCTCAAGACATTGTGATCAATTTAATTGAGGTCAATAAGGAAAACTGGTCATTTGGTAACGGCGAGATGCAATACGCACCAAAAGATTAAATATCCTTGGCCTTGATGGATTCCGCTCCGATCCACCAAGAGACTCAATAGCCCAGTAGTCGGGCTATTTTTCTAGAGCCTTTAATTTTGCTTGAAGCTCGCTGGAGAGGCTGGCAAACCATTCATTCTCTTTACCTGATAGCGGAAGAATTTCTCCATACTCAATCATCTGGGCGGGAAGGAGATCAACAATGTAAATCCAAATTTGATCTTTGCTTAGTCCCGAGCTTTTAATTAAAGCCGCTCTCATTGCCAATATCAGTTTTTCTTTTAGCTCCGGTGGTCGTCCTGCACGTATTTGCCCATGTAAGAAGATTTGGCTATCTTGGACAGGCTTGCCTCCCATAAAGTGTTTACCGCTTGGAGTTTCTTGAAATATCACTTGAGCGAAGTAGGTATTCGCACCCGTACACTCATTGTGAGTTTTAGTAATGGCCTGAGCAATAGTCTGCATTTGGTCGGCACTTAGTTTGGCTTGTGAATAGGTCACTGTATAGGTCGGCATTTTTTACTCCAAAAGTGTTTTGAGCTGGATTTACTTTATCACCAACTAGGATCAGACATCATTGGCTCTATTCGATTCCGTCCAGGCCACCAAGAAACGCAATAGCACACTTATCGAGCTATTTTAAATTAGCAGCCTCATATAGAGTAGATGAAGTATTGGTTAAAATGAGATTGTGCCCCCTAATTGAATACCCTAAATGCTAAAGCTAATCAAATCACTTCTTGCCACATTTATTTTGATATTTAGCATCGCTTTGCCGAACTTAGTAATGGCAATTGAGATTGGTCAAACATTGCCCTTAGAAAGATTCCAAACTTTAGATGGCGCTTATTTCGAAATCCCAAAAAATAATACAAAAAATACACTTATTCAATTATGGGCCTCTTGGTGCCCCTTTTGTAAGCGTCAGAATAATTATCTAGAGAGCTTCTCTAAACGCATTACGCCCGGATCAATAAATATTGTGACTATTTCCATTGATAAAACCCCAGCCGTTGCCAAAGAATATATGAAGCAAAACCACTATAGTTTTCCGGCGGCAATGATGACCCCAGAACTAAATCAGGCCATTGGAAAAATGCGTGGAGTACCTGTACTACTGATTCTTGATGCTAACAATAAGTTGATTTATAAAGAAATTGGTGAGATTTTTGAAGAGGATTATGCAGAATTAATTAAATACGCTAGATAATTTTTGTAGTCTTCTAGAAAGATCTTCGTTAATAGAGATGGCCAGTTTTTACGTAGATGAGTGCCCCCTCTGATTTGGTGAAGGGTGCGTGTTTGCTATATCTAGGGCTTCTTATCCACGTTCCAGCGGGATAAGATCCATGCTCATCATGAAACATGCCCTTGAGAACAAATATTTCTTCCCCGCCCGGATGAACGTGAGGATTAAAAATTGTATTTGGCGCCCAGTGAACTAAGGCTGTTCCAACGCCATCAAATTCATGAAGCGGCATTACCGATAGACCTGGAACTAGGCCGGGGTGCCATGTAGCCGTAGTTGTATCTATTCTGACTATTGCATCATCTTGGGAATTAAATTGCCTGAGCTTTACAAATAAGACACAGCCCTCCTTTGAGCTAGGAGCATGTTTGCTATTGGGAGGATTACGAATGTAGGTGCCGGCCGGATAGTCACCATGCTCATCAGAAAACATGCCCTCAAGAACTAGGATTTCTTCTCCACCACCATGTATATGTTCGGTAAAAGAGGATGCAGCGCTGTATTTAACTAGTGAGCTGGCTCGCGCAAGCTCATCGCCAATCCGATCAAGATATTTTCTTTTGATACCTGGTATAGGCGACGGGCTCCACTCTAAGTCTGAGGTGTTAATTACTGCCTTCTGGGCAAAATCGGAATTAATATTCATTTAAATATTCACCTGGAAAGTCTTCAGCTTACTAGAAATAGGATTAAATATCCTCAGTTCTGGTAGATTTGGCCCTTAGTCGCAAAGTAAGCTCAAAATTAACTGCGCGCAGTTTTCATTTGGTGTGGCTCTGGGTTTGTATTAGTTGGGATAGCCTCTCAGAATATAATTGCACTTACTAAAAAATAATCAAGTAACAAAGACTCTATTTCATTTTAATTTTATGGATTGATTTTTATGACAACAGTAAAGCAAGTTATTGACCAAAAAGCCGGCACTATTTTTTCTGTACGATCGTCTGATACCGTAGAAAATGTCTTGACGCTGATGCGCGATCATCGAGTAAGGGCTATTTTGGTTGTCGATGATGGAGTTTTGGCGGGGATCGTTTCACAGGGGGATTGCGCTATAAAAGTGCTGTTGCCGCACAATAATCCAAAACAAGTAATCGTTTCAAAAATAATGACGGCGAACCCACTTACTGTTATGCCATCTAACTCATTAGAAGAGTGTATGGCAATAATGGTACACAAGCACATTAGACACCTACCTGTACTAGAAAAAAATAAAGTAGTTGGAGTTATTTCTGTTGGAGATCTAGTAAAAAGTATCATTGAGCTTCAGGGCAGTCAAATCAAGTTTTTAGAAACTTATATTAATGGCCATGGTGCTTAGCTTCGAGCTTGGTTTAATCAAGATATGTTTTAATTGTTAGATGTATATCCCCTCACACTTTCTTGAGACTGATCTAAAGAAGATCACTCAGTTTATTAAGACTCATCCTCTTGGACTGATGGTTGCCAATGTTGACGGGGATCTGGTTGGAAACCACCTTCCTTTCATGATGCCTAGTGGAGATATAGCTGTCGGTAGTAAATTAATTGCACATACAGCTAAAGCAAATCCAATATGGAAAGTTGGCGAGAAAAAGCAAAAAGTATTGCTAGTCTTTTCGGGATATGAAGCTTATATCAGCCCTTCTTCATACCCCACCAAGAAAGAAACCCATAAAGTAGTTCCTACTTATAACTATTTAAGTGTTCACATTAATGGCACGCTATCCGCTATTCAGGATGAAAAAGATAAACATCAAATTGTGAAGATCCTAACGGAGAAAATGGAGTCCAGCAGAAAAGATCCTTGGGCTGTTTCAGACGCCCCAAAAGATTACATCGACACTATGCTGGCAAACATTGTAGGGATCGAAT
>CANHLB010000064.1 GCA_947461335.1 Burkholderiaceae bacterium
ATCTTTTACTTCACCCGTTAACAATACTTTTTGATTAAATGAAGTGACGTTGATATGGGCGTTATCGCCAAATTTTTTGCTAAGCGCGCCATTAGCCTCAAGCTCAATTCCCTTATCAATTGCTTGTACGCCCGGAGTACGCCGATCTGCCAGAACAGTCGCAGTTGCAGCTACACCACCAACCGCGACGACCGCACAGGATGAAAGCTGAAGCACTGCAAGCGCCGCAATAAATATCTTACCGAGAGAGTGAATATGCATTTGCCTGTTTTCTAAAAAAGATTGTGAGAATGTTTAGTCGTATAAAACGTGATCAACGCCATCGCATAAACCGTGCAACAAAACTAAATGGGTTTCTTGAATACGCGCAGTACGAGCCGAAGGAACACAAAGATGAATATCGTCTTTATCTAAGAGACCTGCGATCTTGCCGCCGCCGTTGCCAGTGAAAGCAATGATTTTGATGCCCATCTTCTTTGCAGCCTCTATTGCTTTAATTACATTCTTAGAATTTCCTGATGTGGAAATTCCTAAAAGGATATCGCCTTTTTTTCCAAGTCCACGAACTTGCTTGCTAAAAATATCGTCATAGCCATAGTCATTCCCAACAGCGGTCAAAATTGAAGAGTCTGTAGTTAAAGCAATTGCAGCCAACTCTTCGCGCTCCCGCTCAAAGCGACCAATTAACTCAGCAGCAAAATGTTGGGCATCAGCAGCTGACCCTCCATTTCCACAAGCCATTACCTTGCCACCAGAGCGCAAGCACGCAACCATTGCAAGAACACCGTGGGCAACGGCCTCAGGAAGGATTTTTTCAGCCTCTTGCTTAACTGCGATGCTGTCTAAAAAATGTTGGGATGCGCGCTTGCGCAAACGTTCAATAGTCTCTTTATCCATAACAATATTATGCGCCAAAGTGGGGGTAACTTCTAAAGCAACGTATCCTCTTACTTATTTACTAATCTTAAGCAAAAGATGCCCTTATGGAAGTAAGTTCATTCGATTTTCTAAAGCAACAGGATTTGCCCGCAGGGGCCCTGTATATGGTTGCCACACCCATAGGTAACCTGGGTGACATTACTTTGCGTGCCTTGCATGTACTAAATACAGTAGACGGGATTGCTTGCGAAGATACGCGGCATAGCGCAGCACTATTGCAGCAGTTTGGAATTCATAAAAAATGTCTAGCGCTACACGAACACAACGAGATAGAGGGCGCTCAAACTGTTATTCAACATTTAGCGAATCAGGGACGTTGGGCATATATATCGGATGCGGGCACTCCTGGTGTCTCAGATCCTGGCGCTAGATTGGTAAATGAAGTACAGAAGGCTGGCTTTCGAGTCATCCCCATTCCCGGCCCTAGCTCTGTGTCTTGTGCCATCTCTGCTTCAGGTTCAGTGATGTTGAACTCTGAAGGGCACTTTCAGTTTTTAGGTTTTTGGCCAAACAAAACTAAAGAACGCGATGCGTTACTTCATGATATTTACAGCAGCAAAAAAACCAGCATCTTTTTTGAATCGCCCCATCACATTCGCGAAACAATGATTTTGCTTGCAACCGCTTTAGAGCCGGGGCGGCAAGTGCTTATTTGCAGAGAGCTCACGAAAAAATTTGAACAGCTTATTTCCATTAAGGCCAATGAAATTACCTCCTGGCTAGAAACTGCAGAAAGCTTAAAGGGTGAATTCATCATTCTGGTTGCGGGGCGCCAAGCCAGCGCTGAAGAGGCTCCGGAGCATGCCTCATTATTGCTTTGGGCAAATGCATTGAGCCCTTATTTAGGCAGTAAAGAGATTGCTGCAGTTTTATCCCAAGCGCTAGGCCTTACAAAGAAAGAGGCTTATCAAATTGCTCTAGATGCAAAAGATGAAAATACTGACAAATAAAAAGCTGGCATAAAGCCAGCTTTGGGGGATGTACTAAATACTATTTAGCTGCTGCAGAAGCCGGAGCACTGGCATCCTGAAAATTTAACTGCGCGACTGGCTTAATAAGCTGGTCTGCGACAGCAGCGGGATCGCTACTTTTGCCGCTATTTACAAACACCATGAGCAGCAAAATAATGCTTAGCGGTACAAAAAAACTGGCAAACACCATGATGATGAGTTGCTTTGGGGATTTAATTAGATTTCCGTGCTCGTTGCTCATAGGAACTTATTTAATGGGTTTAAGGATGGTTTGCCGTGATTATAACTAGAGAGTAGGGCTATAGACACTTACAATAAGGGGCAAGTCGTTTTCATGGCGCCCGTAGCTCAGTGGATAGAGTATTGGCCTCCGAAGCCAAGGGTCGCAGGTTCGATTCCTGCCGGGCGCGCCAAAACAGAAGGGGGTTTTGACCTACATCATGCGTAAAGTCACAAAACCCACTATCATTTGGGTCTAACTTATTGATTCTTATCGTGTCTACACATCTAAATTCAGCCCTTTCAGAGCCGTCACTGAACAACCCCCTGCCACCAGAGGCGCCTTTACCGCACCGCAAAATTATTCGGAGCTGGCTAATACCTATGGCAAAAGGTGAGACAGGGCGCGCCATCATGCTCCTGTTTATTGATGCTGCTTTATGGCTTGGCTGTATTGCTGGAACAATTTTTGTTGAAAGTGTCATCCTAAAAATCATTTTTGCTTTGCTTGCTGGTTTTGTAACCGGTCGTATCTTTATTCTTGGTCATGATGCATGTCACCAGAGCTTTACGCCTAATCGTGATCTGAACAAAGTTTTAGGACGCATCGCATTTTTGCCCTCACTCACACCATATAGCTTGTGGGATGTTGGACATAACGTTGTGCACCATGGTCAAACCAATTTAAAAGGTTTTGACTTTGTTTGGGCACCTCTTTCAAAATCAGAATACGACGCGCTAACCCCATGGCGTAAGGCTCTAGAGCGCCTTTATCGCAGCGGCTGGGGTCCTGTTTTCTACTATCTCATTGAGATCTGGTGGAGACGCGAGTACTTCCCAAATGCCAAGAACAAACCCGGTGATCGTCCAATCTTCTTAAAAGACAACTTACTTGTTACTGGATTTGCAATTGTTTGGATCGCCTGTCTTATTGCTGGCGCAATTTCTACTGGCCAATCAATTTGGGTTGGCCTCATTACTGGTTTTGCTATCCCATTCTTGTTTTGGAACGGAATGATTGGGTTCGTAGTCTATGTTCACCATACTCACCCATCAGTGTCTTGGTATGACAAAAAGTCTGAATGGCTCCGCGCCCAGCCTTTCGTTTCAACAACGGTTCACCTTACTTTTAATTGGATTTGGGGCTCTTTAATGCACCATATCATGGAGCACACTGCGCACCATGTGGATATGAGCGTCCCGCTTTACCGCCTCCAAGAGGCTCAAAATACCCTGGAAACCATCCTCCCAGAGCGTATTTTTGTCCAAAAGTTCTCTTGGGACTGGTATTTTGATACGGCCCGCAAGTGCAAGCTTTATGACTTTGAAAATAAGGCTTGGCTGGACTTTGAGGGCAATAAAACGGCCGATTCCGTCCGAGTTGTCCTGAGCCCAGCCCTAGCGGGACAAAACGGGTAAAATAGATCCTCTGTATAAAGATTGGACTTACCCCGGATTGCCCATGACTACTTCGACTCCAGCCGCTACCCAAGATACATCCCAGAGCCTAAAGTTTTGCTCTTCTTGCAGTCGCGAGAAGCGACTTGAAGGCGGCACTTGGATTCCAACAAGCAACCGTAAACAACGCTGGATTTGCGCTAGCTGCTTGTACAACCGTACGCACCGTACTGGCTCAGCAAAAACTTAAAGAGCAGTAATGGCGCATGCCATTACTCGCAGGGGATTTGATTTACTCCCACCCAATGAAATATTTTCAATGAATACCCAAGACAGATTCAAATTTGCGCAAACTCATGAGTGGGCCGATCTTGAAGACGATGGCTTAGTGTGGGTTGGTATTAGTAACCACGCTCAAGAGGCCTTGGGTGACGTGATGTTTTTTCAGGCCCCTAAGCTTGGGCAGCAAGTAAAACAAGGTGAAGCTATTGCAGCAATTGAGTCTGTAAAGGCTGCAAGCGATATTCATGCGCCAGTAAGCGGAGAGATTGTTTCATTAAATGAAGCTCTAGATGCCACACCAGAAATGGTCAATGAAAAACCTTATGGGGTTTGGTTGTTCAAAATTAAACCAAGCTCAGAAAACAATCTGGTGTCTGAGCTTGATCAACTGATGAGCTTAGAAAAATATAGCACTACAGCAGGCAGCTAAGCAGAAAATTAAATCGCGATTGGATCGCGCTCAATTAACCAGCGCACCCGTGTATTTTTGCTAATTCTCCCTTGAGAGTTTTTACGTAAATGTTGGTCAACCGCCTCTAAAACCTCCTGTAATTGTTTGCGACTTTCAGCCTCAATAAGGAGTTGAGCGCGCTCAATACCTGCTACCCGCATGACTGCTTTTGGCACGGGATCATAAACTCTTAACCCTTTAGATATAAGGGCTTCTGACTTTAAATGCCCCTTTAATACACCTAAAAATTGGATCGCCTTGTCTAGACTTCTAGCTTCGGCATGTACCAAGGCTTGATATGAAAACGGTGGCAATCCTGCTTCTTGTCTCTCAGAAGAGATGTGGGATAAAAAACCATCTACATCGTGACGCAGCAAATATTGAAATATTGCAGATTCTGGATACTGTGTTTCGATATAGATATCGCCGCCAGCTTGACCATTCTTTCCAGACCGCCCTGCGCGTCCAGCTACCTGAACTAATTGCGCAAAAAGCCTTTCTGCGGCCCGAAAGTCTTGTGAGAATAATCTGCTGTCAGCGTCTAGAACACCAACTAGCCCAATATTTTGATAATCGTGCCCCTTGGCGATCATTTGTGTCCCGACTACGATATCTACATTGCCTTCATGAATTTCTTGAAACAGCGCTTCTGCAGCCTTGGCCCCTTTAATAGAGTCTGTATCGACACGAAGTACTCTAGCTCCAGACCACATCTCATCAATCCCATCTTCAATCTTTTGCGTGCCTTGCCCTAAAGTTTTTAAATCCGCATTGCCACATTCTGGGCAATGCATGGGAACGGGATTTGCTAGACCACAATGATGACAACTGAGAACTGACTTCTTGGTTAAAGCTCCAGCTTTATGCAAGACCATATAAGAACTGCACTGTTTACATTTAGAAAGCCAGTTACACGCGCTGCAACTCAGAACTGGAGCGTAACCTCTTCTATTAATGAGTATTAGACTTTGCTTTTTGTTTTCTAAATTTTTATTGATCGCATTAGCAAGAGTCTTAGTTACTACACTTTTATCTTTGGGTCTACCAAGATCACCAGGGCTATATTGGTTTTGAGGGTCACGCGTATTGATCAAATGAACCTTGGGTAAGCTAGCTCCTTGCGCCCGCTGGTCAAGGCGGATGTATTCATAACGACCTGCTTTTGCTGCAACCCAGGTTTCCAAAGAGGGTGTTGCAGAAGACAGCAAAATAGGTATCTTCACATCATGTGCGCGCCAAATGGCAAGATCACGTGCTGAGTAGCGTATTCCGTCTTGCTGCTTATAAGAGGGGTCGTGCTCTTCATCCACAACGATTGCGCGCAAATTTGGCAGGGGCGTTAACGCAGCTAATCGCGTTCCTAAAACAATTTGTGCCCTACCAGTCATTGCCTCATACCAAGCAATGCCCCTGTCTTTTTCTGTTACCCCACTATGCAGCACAACCATATGCCTATTAGGAAAATATGCGCGCACTCTACGTTCTAGTTGTGGTGTCAAATTAATTTCGGGGACAAGGAGCAACACTTGTGCACAGTCATCATCCAAGATTGTGCTTAACCAATTTAAAAATACTGCGGTCTTCCCGCTGCCAGTTTGGCCCTGCAAAAGAAAGGTCTTAAACTGATTTTTCACTGCATTAGATTCACGTAATTTTTCTAAAGCCTGCTTCTGTTCGCCATTGAGCTCGACCTCACTGATAAAACCCTCGCTTTTCTCCTGTTTATTTTTTTTCCTTTTTTTCTCTTCTGCGGCTATGAGTTTTTGCGGAATCTTTTCCCAATGCTCTGGCTTTTTCCACATTTGTGGAATCGTCGGAATGATGGTTTCACCAAGGGCATGAATGTAGTATTGGCTCGCAAAATTCATTAAGCTCAAGGCTGCTGGATCAAAGGGAGGAAGTGGGGCTAGCTTGGCTACTGACTTTAATTTATCATTTTCAAAATCAGAGTGAGCGCTTACTTTTATAACCATGCCCACTAAGCATGAACGCCCAAAAGGAACTTCTACAAGGCATCCTATCTGTGGAGAGATGCCTAACTTTTCAGCATCCCATAAATAGTCAAAGCCCTGGGCAAGGGGCTTATCAACAACGACTTGAACCACGATTAGCGGGACCATGATTTACTTCAATTTTCTGTTTTGCTTGTGGATAAGTCTGTGGATATCATCCAAAGATTCTGATTTATAAGCTAATTTAACAGCTATCCGATTCTGCACTGTTTTTAAGCATTTTATTAAAAATATATATAAATCAATAACTTAGGTCATACTTCAAAAGTGAACGTTTATATTTATTCGCAATCTTCATGAATTTTGAATTAAGCACCAATCTGTGCATAACTTTCTTCAAAATTTCAATCCTAAGTGAGTGGATACTCAGGATTATTGCTTTGATCTAAGAGCCCTTGAGCGCTGCATCACCGCCTCCGTCAATGCAGTGACGCTTTCTGGAGGGGTAAATTGGGAGATTCCGTGCCCAAGATTAAATATATGCCCGTCAAGAGGATGCAAGCCAGGTTTAAGGGCTGGTGCACTGGCCAAATCCTCTAGGATGAGGTTTGCCTGCGCAGCTATTTCTTTTGGCTCAGAGAATAGGATTAGAGGGTCTAGATTGCCTTGTAATGCTAGAGGCTTATTAAGTGCCAGCAGTTGTCTACGAGCACGGCCAAGCGACATCGTCCAATCCATTGCAATAACGTCAGCACCAACATCTGCCATATCGTTTAACCAAATGGCGCCGCCTTTTGTAAACATGATGATAGGAATTTTTCTACCCTCATGTTCACGTGGCAATAATGCGATGACTTTTTGCATCGAAGCTAATGACATTTTTTGATACCAGCCATCTGGTAGCATTCCGCCCCAGGTATCAAAAATCATCAGCGCTTGTGCTCCAGCTTTTGCTTGCTCTGTTAAATATGCTGCCACTGATTGGGCGTTGATATCTAAGATGTGCTGCAATAAATCGGGGCGACTAAACATCATGGTTTTAGCATGTCGGAAATCATCCGAGCTAGACCCATCAATCATGTAGCAGGCTAATGTCCATGGGCTTCCAGAAAAGCCAATCAGAGGTACGCGTTGATTGCCGTCGGAAGTTAATGCTTTACGAATTTCTGATACAGCATCAAATACATATTTCAGCTGATCCATATCAGCAACATGTAATTTTTTAACCGCCTCTTCAGTCCGCAATGGGTGGTCAAAACTCGGGCCTTCACCAGTGGTAAATTTCAATCCCAATCCCATAGCGTCAGGGATAGTCAAAATATCAGAGAACAAAATCGCTGCGTCTAATGGATAACGATCCAAGGGCTGAAGCGTTACCTCAGTAGCATAAGCAGGATTTTTAGCAAGCCCAAGAAAGCTTCCGGCTTTAGCGCGCGTGGCGTTGTATTCGGGAAGATACCTTCCGGCTTGGCGCATCAGCCAAAGCGGTGTTTGATCAACCGCTTCGCCAAGGCAAGCTCTTAAAAAGCGATCATTTAACAGCAAGTGGATGGCCTGTAATTATTTTTTACGGCGGAAGCGTGCAATTGCAGCGAGCTGTGCGGCTGCCATAGCAAACTCAGACTGGGCTAAAGCCAAATCAAAGTCAGTGCCACGGTTTTGCATCGCTTCTTCTGCGCGTTTTTTTGCTTCTAAGGCCTTTGCTTCGTCAAGATCATGCCCACGAATAGCAGTATCCGCCAACACGGTAACGCGATCGGGCTGAACTTCTAAGTAGCCGCCAGCAACAAACACAAACTCT
Source organism: Burkholderiaceae bacterium (assembly GCA_947461335.1). Taxonomy (GTDB): domain Bacteria; phylum Pseudomonadota; class Gammaproteobacteria; order Burkholderiales; family Burkholderiaceae; genus Polynucleobacter. The sequence continues at coordinate 8,014 of CANHLB010000064.1, forward strand.
TCATCACCATCTGCCTTTTCAATGCGAACAGAGCCTGGGCGAATACGTGTAATTAACGGAGTGTGGCCATGCAAGATACCGAGCTCACCACCTTCACCGGGAAGGGCAACAAACTTAGCCTCTCCGCTGAAAATGGACTTCTCGGCACTCACTACGTCGACATGTATGTTTGACATAATTTTCTAGATGCTTTCGATTAAAGCTTCTTAGCCTTTTCAATGGCTTCATCAATTGAACCCACCATGTAGAACGCCTGCTCTGGCAAATGATCCAACTCACCGCTACAAATCATCTTGAAGCCGCGGATGGTTTCTTTCAGTGGCACGTATTTGCCTGGCGAACCAGTAAACACTTCAGCAACGTGGAAAGGCTG
>CANHLB010000065.1 GCA_947461335.1 Burkholderiaceae bacterium
CATTTGCTGCACGGACACGCAAAAATTCATCAAACTTATCGCGATCGACCATGCCTACAAAGCCGCCCTCAATATGCATATCTACCGCCTTATCTGACGGCGCAATCATTCTGGCGCAATTGGCCTTAGCTACTAGGAGCTCATCAGGGATTTCGAAATCCTTAATCAAACGTGGAGGTATAGCACCACCGCAGGGCTTAATCCGGCCCATACGATCCAATAGAAGTACTTTTCGACCCTTCTTTGCAAGATCACTTGCAGCTGTAGCTCCAGTTGGACCACCACCCACAACAACAACATCAAAAGTTTCTAGGGCACTCATTTTGATCTCCATCATATTCAGTTAATTGTTTGATTTACTGCACACCCACCAAATGACTCGACATATTGTTTGTTTGCGTTTGCGAGCGAGTCTGATAAGACAAGTACGCAGCCATAACAAATAAAACACCTTCTAAGAAAAAAACAAAAGCATACGCAGAAGCAGGATCACCCAGAACAATACGGGCGATATCACTTAATCCAGTTCCAATAATTCCACCTAAACCAAAGGCCATCGCTTGTGATGCCCCCCAAATTCCCATGCGAACACCCTCACGCCGTGCGCTACCCAGACTCGCAAATTGCATCATCGATCCAATAGCGGCAATAGAAAATGCACCATTAAAGATACCTAATAAGAAAACGGCTACTTTAAAGAAAATAACATTTGCAATGGGTCCCGATAAAACAAGACCTAGCATTGCTAATGCAGAAGCCAAGCAGCCACCTATTGTCCAATTGCTGAGTGTAGTGAGCTTCTGAGACTTAGCCCTAGTGGTGACAAATGCCAACATCAGCATGCCAACAAGTACGCCGCCGTTTTGTAAGCCAGACAGAGAGGTTGTTTCTGCAGGTGAAAATCCAAATGCTACCGCTGCAAAAGGCTCCAGAATTAAATCTTGGGAGCTATAGGCTAGCATCGATACAAAGACAAACCAAGTAAACGAACGCACCCTGCTTTCTTTCCAAACCTCAGCAAAGGCCTCACGAAAACTCACCTTTGCAGGAGCAGCTTCTTCCCCCACTTCATCCACACCAGTATTTAACTGCCCAGCTTTAACGGCTGGAGACTCCATTCCCCAGATCGCTAAGAATGTCACTATCACTGCAATCACAGATACAGTACTTGAGACCATTAAAAGACGCTCAAAGGTAAATGGCGTCAGAAACTTTCCACTAACACTGGCAGTAAAAGCAAAGCCAAAGATCATCATTAACCAAACACAGGTAGCTGCTGCAGCCTTCTTCTTAGGCTCTACTCGCTTTGCCAGAAGAACTAATAATGCGGTACCGCTTGAACTAACACCAATACCAATCATTAAAAAGGCAACTGTTGCCAAAGCGATACCTAAAACAATCGAGTCACTTAAAAGAACCGTTGAAGCAGCGGCTAATATTCCACCAGTAGCTAATACTAATATTCCCCCACGTATCCATGGGCTTGCTCTGCGAGTTTGATCAGAGCCAAATCCCATTCTTGGACGTATCAACTGAATAAAATAATGGAGCGCCACCAATGTGCCCGGCAAAATTGCCGGCAAGGCTAACTCAACTACCATCACACGATTTAATAGCGAGGTGGTTAACACCACAATCGATCCCAAAGATGCCTGGACTAAGCCTAGTCGGGCAATTTGGGGCCAAGTGAGGTAGGTAGTTTCAGGAGCGCTCATCATTAATTTACCGAGAAACGTCCTGCCACTGCAAATGCGCTCACCATCATTCCAGCGACAAATAATGGCACGCCAAAACCACTTAAAAATAATGCACGCTTCACAGGATCTTGTAAAAAATAATGCATCATCTTGATTTGACCAGCGATCAGCAACAAGATAACGAATGCTTGCCAAAAGGCTCCCCAAATCAAGAGGAGCGCAAAAACACCAAACTGCGGAACAAGCATCATCAAGCAGGCATTCTCGGCCGCACCTTTGATGCCAAGTTGAACTGGCAAAGAAAGAACACCCATTTGACGATCACCTTCTACTGCCTTGAAATCATTCAAAGTCATAATCCCATGGGCCCCAATGCTATAAAGAATGGCTAGCAAAATGGAAGGTGTTGATGGAAATAGATCGCCCATCATGACAGCTGAACCTGTGAACCAAGCCAAGCCTTCATAAGAAATGCCGCAAGCAGCATTACCATACCAACCATTTTGTTTAAAGCGTAATGGCGGCATGCTGTAAAACCAAGCCAACAATAGTCCCAGTAAAGTCGCTGCAAATGCCCAAGGACTAATTAACCAACCCAATAAAAGTGAGAGTCCAGTCCAAATAACGGCAACATAAAGGCCCCAAGCTCCCGGCATCCGCCCAGAAGGAATTGGACGTTGTGGTTCGTTAATGGCATCAACCTCCCGATCAAACCAATCATTTACTGCTTGACTAGCTGCGCACACCATGGGACCAGCAAGAATGACACCTGCAACCAATAAGTGCCAACGTCCCTGAAAAGAAACGCCAGTTGCAATCACACCGCAGGCAAATGCCCACATTGGAGGGAACCAAGTAATGGGTTTGAGTAATTCTAGAATGGCGGATGGCGCGGGGAAACGGCGCAGGGTGATTGTATTTATGATCGCATTCCCCACTTCCAAAGGCGCTCACTAGAGAAAGGCACAACCATCAAAATATGCTCTAAGACTGCTAGCGACAAAATAGCGCCAGTCAATGACATTGAAGCTACTTGAAAATCAGTTGAACTAGGATTGACTGCAGCTAACCACAAAGGAACTGCGCAAAGAATGCCGCCAATCACCGATAGCGGAAGTAAAGGGTTCATTGGCTTACAAGTGAAATAGGTAAATATGTACTTCAGATGATTTGGCAGAAAGCGTTCATTGAGATTTGCAACGCCCAAGAAGACATTGAGCTTCGCGCTCTGACGCATCAACCAAAGGATGATAAAAGTCCAAAAGCCCGTTTGGTTTGAGCCACCCCAAGTCATTACCGTCACAGCTAATGCCAACACAACCAAAGCAATCTCATGATGCTGGATAGTTTGAAATGCAAAATACATCTTTTGCAAGCCCCGGCAATCTGCTGGGCATGGCTCTCGACGTGGGCCAGTCACATAGCCGAATAAGAAACCGATTTCTTGCCAACCCCAAACTAATATGGCACAGGTAAAGCCACAATAAGCACCAGCTACAGTGCTTAAGTTAGCGCTGGTTTTTAACCCCACTAAAGCCAAAGCCAAAACCATACCACTTACCCAGAAAGTATTTTTATAGGTTGAGGGATTCCTCTGATTCAACAAAAGGATGATCCCCGTGCTAAACCACCATATAAAAATCGCGTAGAGGATAGGCCAAACAATGCTCATAAATTACCAGGTAGGAACCATACGAACGTTAGCAGGCAAGGTATTGTCTTGAACTGGTATGAGATATAGCTTTAGAAATACTAAGCCGGCTCGAGCACTCAAAAAGGCCGATTTCACTTTATTGATAAGGCCACCTTCTTTTTTATAGGCATCCATCTTTTCAAAAAGCGCTCTCATCTCTTCAAGATACTGATAGAAACGGGGATCATCCAAATTCACAGAAATAGGGAATACCTGCTTAATAATTTCGTTGGTAATGAAAAGTACCTTTTTATCGTATTCAGTTGGAGAAATTTTCATTGCTTTATAGAGCTCAATGCGGGTATGGTCACGAACATACATCGTGGCATACACAGCGAGAATAAAGAAGCGAATCCATAACTTATTAACGCCTTGGAGTAACTTCGGATTAGCACGCATGATTAACGCAAAAGATTCACCATGGCGGAACTCGTCATTACACCAGCGCTCAAACCACAAGAAGATCGGATGAAAGCGTGTTTCAGGGCGACTTTCAAGTTCCCGGAAAATAGTGATGTAACGGGCATAGCCAATCTTCTCGGAGAGATAGGTAGCATAGAAAATAAACTTCGGCTTAAAGTAAGTGTATTTCTTGGCTTTAGCTAAAAAACCTAAATCAATACCAATATTGAAGTCCTTGAGCCACTGGTTAATAAAGCCAGCATGTCGACTTTCATCTCTAGCCATATAACCAAACAAGTTACGCATATCGGGATTGGTGACCTTGCGCTTAATCTCAGCATACAAAATGCAACCAGAGAACTCTGATGTAATGGAGCTGATTAAAAACTCAACGAACTCATCATATAAGGCTGGGTGAAGATTGGAATAATCCTTATCCATATCTGCAGGACGCTGAAAGTGATCGGCGTTGTTATCACCCTCATATTCCGCCATCAATGCATCCCATTCAGGGCGCAAGGAATCAATACTAATGCGATCCATCTCTTTAAAATTGGTCGTATAAAAGCGCGGACTTAATACCGCATCTTCCAAGGCCATCTTGGTGGACTCATTAATTGACCCCTTGGCAGGGATCTGACTTTGCAACATACTTTCTGCGCTATCTAAATTCATTTCCAACTCCAATAAAGATTTATGACTTGCTCACTACTACTGCATTTGACGCATTAAATAACCTAAAGAATGTTCCTGCATTGGTGGGTCCAAAAGACTCCAAATCGACCAAACGACCAGTTGCAGTATCTGATAACGTTAAACGGCCATCAGCTCGATAAATCAACTCAAAGGGTGGCCCACTATCTAAACCCCTGCGCTTTCTTTCTTGCGCTAGACCACGCAATGTACCTCTTACAAAACCTGCCTCACCCTGAACAGCATCGATTTGCTTACCAGTCTTGTAATCAAGTACTGCGATTGAACCGTCAGGACGATCTTCAAAGCGCAGCTGCAACACTTTTACTGGGGATGCATCGGGTTCACGCACTGCACTCAGGTCACGGCTATTAATAAATACCAGTAGCAAAACAATGATGACCACGTCAGCGATCAGCATTTTCGCAATCGGTGATAAAAAATCTTTTCTTTCCAAGGTGCTCATGCTGTCTGCGCTCCCACTTCCTCAACAGCAAGATCTTGAGCCTCTAGCTTACTTAAACCTGTTGATGTCATCCAGGCTTCAGTGAGCAGTGTCGCTACCTGCTTTGCATCTGGAATACAACGCATCATTGGCTCTGGATTTGCCAAGCGCCATGGACGTGCGTGAGGCCATAGATGAAAGTAGGCAATCTTATCTTCAGTAGCTATTTGCATCGGAATGTCGCCAGTACCGTCTTTATATAACTTCAGATCTGCACTTTTTAGTGACTTATATGGAAGATTAAAAGTCACTGTGAGAACAATACCTACCCGCATCACAATGCGGCGATTCGTTAAGGTATACATAGTGGTCGTTGCCGACCAGTAAGCCATAAGCCCTATTAATAGCAAGCCGATAAGCGCCAAAAACACAGCGAGTGCAACACTAGCCCAACCAGCCGCTAGCCCACCTTCACTACCCGCTACTGAAATAACTTGCAAAACCACAATCACTGCAAAATACACTGCTAGCCATTGCAGACGAAATACATGTTTAGCCATAGCCGTCCAACTCGGAGCGCCTTGCCAAAGAATTGTTTCGCCAGCAGGCAATGGTTCGGGTAACCCTAAGGCTGCCTCGAACTCATGCTCTGCTGATTCGTATGGTTTTTGATTCACAAAATACTTTCGATTAACAACAACTTAAATAAGAGGCTCTTGACGCTCAGGGGTAGCATACAGAGTGCCACCACCAAAGTAAGCCATGATCTTCTCTTCTTCTAACAAGGTAATTTGATCTTGGCTCTTTAAGCCTGGTACCAAAGCAAACTGATTGCCAAGAATCGATTCCACCTTGATAGAGTCTTTGCCAATTCTAGAAAAATTCATTGGCAGCAACACTCTTCTACCGCCAAACTCTGGCAAGGTTTCAATTTCAAAATAACGAATCACCACTTCAGCTTGGTCAATCCAGAGCTCTTTTACGGTGCCAGCTACCACGCCATCATCGCCTATGACCTGCATGCCGACTGGAGTTTTATCTTGTTTTGCAACGCTAAATTGACCGAGCAAACGTCCAGGCAAAATACGTTTTTGACCCTCTGAAGTCATATCTGGAATATCTGCGCGATTTGCAAATGCCCCTGGCCCAACTCCCTCCAACATAGGATTACCTGTTGGAACTAAAGGAGCGCCATTTAAGTAGCTTGAAGGTCTAGCCGCCACTTTTTCAAGAGGTTCATCCTTAGGCACGGTTACATCACCCCAAAACTCCGTATGGAAAGTTTTTGGTGCCGGCATACCAGCTATTCCATCCGCTCGTCGTGTTTCGCCACGAACTTCATACTCTAATGGGAAGCCTTCACGCTTACTTTCTACAGTAAGGTAATAAATGAGGGCTGCAAAAAATACCCAAAATGCATATAGAACTAATTGTGCAACATCAACATACCCTGTAATTGCTCCGGTTGCCATCTTGCTCTCCCTTTTAACAATAACGCTTATTGTGAAAAAACATACAGTGTCACTACTTAACTTGGTAATTCATCTAAACCAAACTTCTTAGAAACATTCATCACTGGTGCTTTGTTCATGATGACTAAAGGACCAATTGCAATTAATGTAGCAAACAACAAATAAAATTCAATGTGATACACAAAGCTATAGCCTGTGGCAGTAGATATAAGTCCTTCACCTAAAAAACCATTAGTCGCTAGGCTGGAAATAAGATCACGTATTACGCCGCCCGCTGCGATCGCAATACCAGAGGCAGTAGCATGCACGGCACCCCAGGCACCTAATACCAAACCATTCATACCGCCTGATTCAAAGCTCATTGCGGCAGTTAAGGTACTCACAGAAAATAACCCCCCTCCAAAGCCAATCAAAAATGCACCGCAACGAAATAGCATTGGAGAAAGTAATGGTTCAGAGAAGATGACGCAACTAAATGCCAAAATACCAAACAATGCTCCAATCGAAGCGAGGCGGTATGGATCAATTGAGCGATTCAAATAACGCGCAGCTACACCGAAAGCAAACAGCGCACCTACAGATGTAAGGCTGGTTAACACTGTTGTAGCACTTACTGATAGCCCTAATACTTCCGCCCCATAAGGCTCCAAAATAATATCCTGCATGCTAAATGCTGCCGTACCTAAACCTAAGGCAACCAGGAAACGCATGACTTTGCCCTGCTTTGAAAAGCTAGCCCAAGTTTCTTTAAAGCTTGGAGTTTGGATAGAGTGTGCCGTTAAATGAGGTTGACGCGGTTCTTGCTTCCAGGCGGCAATTAAATTGAGTACTAAGGTAGTTGCTGCGACGCCCTGCACCACCCGAATCAAAAGAATCGGAGTGATATCAATGAGTAAATATCCAAAGATGGCACTACTTACTGCCATACCCACCAGGAGCATCATGTACATGAGCGCGACCACCCTTGGTCTTGCCTCTGGCTGCGCGAGATCAGATGCTAAAGCGAGACCAGCAGTTTGAGTGGTCTGCATACCAGCACCAACCAATAAAAAGGCAAGCCCAGTTGCACCTTGAGCAAACCAAGCAGGCCAGGTGGTATCGCCAGATAACAAAATTAATGCAAAGGGCATGATCGCAAAGCCGCCGAATTGCAACCAAGAGCCGATCCAGATAAAGGGGACTCTACGCCATCCAAGGAAAGACTTATGACTATCGCTCTTAAATCCAACCAGCGCTCTAAAAGGAGCAAACAACAGCGGCAAGGCAACCATAATCGCGACTAAAGCGGCACTGACTTGCAATTCAATAATCATGACCCGATTGAGAGTGCCAATCAACATCACCATTGCCATACCTACTGAGACCTGAAATAGTGACAACCTTAAGAGACGACTTAGTGGCAACTCCTTGGTGGCAATATCGGCAAAAGGTAAGAACCTTGGACTCACTCTCTTCCAATTTTCAAATAACTCTTTACCACGCCAGGTCAGAGTAAACATTTTCATTTTGATAGCGCTTTATTTTGATCGGCCTGCTTTTTGCTTAAACGCATCGCCTGTGAAAAATAAAAAGCGCGCTGTACTTTTTGAGTACTGACTGGCGCCCAATCTGCTAGACCACCATGCTGACTAAAGGTCCTAGTTAAGGAGTCAATTGAAATCGGCTGAATAAACGGCGAGCGATCACTTCTTGGAAATACGCTGCCTATAGTCAACAATGTACTGAGAGCGGCATTGTTTGGTGCAAAGGTAAAAGCAATATTGGCTTGGGTGCGAGCAGCAAGCTTAGCCATAGCATCAGCAATATCTAAATGATGGTAGTGAATCATCGAATCCATGCAAACCACATGATCAAACTCACC
>CANHLB010000066.1 GCA_947461335.1 Burkholderiaceae bacterium
ATTTGTTCTTATCAATATTATCGCAAGAAGTTTTTGTGAGCCAGCTAAGGACGATACAGCTAGCGCAATTACTTCCTATGTTGAGAAAAATATTCCTAAACCTGCTGGTTTGGATGTCTCTGATATGCGTATGAGCTGGGTACTATTATTTTCTAAATTCTGCGGTAATGGGACCACTACACAACGTTTTTGATTAGCCCGAACTAGGCGGCATCTAATAAATCAAAATAATAGGTGTGCTCCCCATATTCGGGTGGGGAAACGTATTTCTGTTTCCCCAAGCTCTTCCAGTTAACTGGCTCTGAGAAATTGGGACCATCATATACAAATGTATGAAACTCTCCGTTTTCGCCACAAGCATCTACATCTTCTGGCAATCTAGTAATAAATTTGGCATCAAATTCTACGCCAACAAATGACTCATCTAAGAAGCGACCATCAACGCAGGTTACTCTGGCTTTAAATCCCAATTCAAGAAATTCATGTACGAGGGAGAGGCGATTTTCATTCCAGAGCGGAAGTATTGCCACAATATTGGCTGCTGTACAGACTTTTTCTTCCCATTCACGATGAAGGAGAAGGTCTATATCACCAAAGATCGCTTGCGTAATGCCCTCATGATGAAGCTGAATTAGCTTGCTAATGAACTCCTGTTCATAGTCTTTCCATGAGGCTGAGATAAATGCATTTTGCATTCCTAAAGATTTTCCCTGAGAGTAAATCAGTGATTTGCTGACTCCATGTGAGCGCGTTTTAAGGCCTGACTCATCTAGTGCTGTAAGAAGATGGGTGACACTTAACCCGAGCCTCTGGGCTCGCCAAAGAGTCAAACAAGAGTCTTTTCCTCCACTCCAAGATATCAATGCTTTGTTATTCATCGGATTGATTATATGATCTGTGCATGCGAGAAGATGCAGCAGATAAATATGATCACCAGTAAAAATAGAGACGCATTTCTAGATATTGCTAAAGGATTGGCCATTATCTTGGTCGTTGTAGGTCATGTGGTGCAGGGTAGTTCTGAAAGCTTTGATGATCTATTGTGGTTCAGAGTGATTTACTCCTTTCACATGCCTCTGTTTGTATTTCTATCTGGGGCTGTTGCAGCTATTGCCTTCCAATCAGACAGTGTGCAAGATGGTATTGGCAGCACATTCAGGCGGGCAAAAACAAAAATATCTAAGGCATCAATTCGGCTATTGCTACCTTTTCTTGCTTGGTGTGTCATTAATCAATTGATCTATCACCATAGCGATAGCATCTTTTCTGCATTGATTCTGGCATTTAGGCGGCCTGATACTGCGCTTTGGTTTTTGCTGGCCATCTTTTATTGCATTGCCCTTGTATCAATTTTTGAAATCATATTCTCGGTGTTAAATCTTTTATTTCAAAAGGCAGGGTTAAAGACGGCATCAAAACTGCTTTGTGATGGAAGAATTCAAATCATTTTGATGGTTTTGATATGGTGGGCAATTCGAGATCACACTCCACGTGGAGCAGGCGTTAGCTTGTTAAGACCATACTTTATCTATTACTTGCTCGGAATGGGTTTCTATAAATACATTTATCTCAGGCTATCAATTTGGAAGTATTTGCCAGCATGGATCATCTTTATTGCATTGATTCCATATTGGTCTAGAACTGCAGTGGACAATATTGATGGATTAACGCTTATACCAGCAGTGCCCCTCTATTTTTATGCTGGACTAGTAGCGCTTAGTGGGTCATTGATGATTCTTAATATGGCAAAGTGGATTAGCGAAACAGAGATTAAACCGATCAGAATTTTTTTGATTTTGTGTGGACAGTTATCGCTGGGTATTTACGCCTTGCATTATTTCTTTTTAGCTTATTCACCAAAGGTACTTGCCCCATTGCTCATTAGTGTTGGATTAGCCTATGTTATTAATAAGATACCAGTCTTTAGGACCATTTTATTGGGAGAGAAATAGAATTGATATAATGCTTTTTATTATAAATATAGTTATAAAAAAATTCATTGGCTAAAGCTGACATGAGGGAGTTATCTTGAAGAATCTAGCTATTTTAGTTTTACCAATCACTCTGGTTGCTTGTGCTGGAGGTAGTAGTTCTTCAAGCTCCAGTACATCACCCGCAGCAACTACACCATTTACTAATTGGTCGAATACAACTGTTGGCACCCCAGTAAGTTTTTCTGCTGGACCATCGTCAACTTTAGCGATTGATGGGACCTCAGTTCAAGGTGCATCTGATGCAGCAGCAACTCTGACATTAAATTCCAGTAATAATTTCTCTGCTATTAGCGCCTCTAATTCAGGTGGCTCTGCTTCATTCAACACAGCAAATGGCGATACTTTACAAGCTGGATTTAATGGGTATACAACAATTGCTCTCAATAAATCTCAAACATCACTAGGTAGTTTTGCCAATCCTTCTGCGAATGGATTTGAATACCAAACCTATGGTGCATGGGGCGCTTATGGCAATTCAACAACTCCAGCGTATGCAATCAGCGTAGGAAATCCTTCTCCAGCAAGCGCCATTCCACTTACTGGCGCTCTTACGTTTACTGGTGGTGCAACAGGGTATTACGTTGATGCTAATAAGTTTGGGTATGTAACCTATTCAAATATGGTTGCTGCTGTAACCTTTGAAAATCGGAGCGTAGCTTTCTCAACCACGAATACTTCTGTTACAGGTGGCCCTGGGGCGCCGCAAATTTCCGCTCCAGCCTTGAATATGACTGGCACTCTCACCTATGCACCAGGTTCAAACGCTATGACGGGGACCGCAACTACTACTAATGGTATGTCAGGTAATATGAACGGTAAATTTTATGGACCAGCTTTAAACGAGGTAGGTGGAACCTATGCAGTAACAGGGTCAGGTATTGGATCCATGGTTGGTGGTTTTGGAGGCAAGCGATAAACCGTTTTTTCATAACTCTCCTGATGAGGGTGCTACTTGTAGCGCCCTTTTTCTTTTTAGGAAAATTATCCTACGCTGCAGTTGCTCGTGAGCCTGCGCTTGTTCAAAAAGAGTTTGAAGCAGCCATTAGTATGATGGGTTACAACCCTGAGGCTGCTGCTGCTGCATTTGGGGAGCTTTATCAAGAGACCAAGGCGCCTCGCATTCAGCTTGAGTGGGCTAGAAGTTTATATCTAGCCGGGCGCCTAGCTGAAGCTAAAGAGCAATTTATTGATGTCATCAATAAAGAGATTCCAATTACTGTTCGGGACAAGATTGAATGGTATTTGAGTGAGATTCAAAAAAGGCAGTCAGCCAAAGTCTACATTGGCTTGTATCAGGACTCTAATCCCGGCTACATCACGAGCGCCAGAACAGTGAGCATCTTTGGGCAAACGCTATCTTATCAGCCTGCAGTTAATACCAATTCAGAAACAGGATTGGGGGTAGGTGTAGAGGCTGAGCGCGAGTTGGTGCCTCAGTCTGGATATTTTGCACAAGCCAATGTTAATACTGCCACCTATCAAACGAGTGCCTTTAATAAGCAAGACATGGATGTCAGTTTTGTAAAGCGCTGGCAAGACTACAACTACAAGGATTTGCGAGTGGGTTATGAGCGGATGCTCTACGGTGGGTCTACGCTGTTTGATTATGCCTATGTTTCTTCTAAATGGGTCTTTAATTTACCCAGCCAGGATTACTATGGCTTTTTTATTAAAGGCGGCCCTTTAACTTATCCTAACTATACATATCTATCTGGCTCCCAAACGCAAGCTAACGTTTTTTTTAACCACAACATCACCCGAAATCTCACTCTTTATTTAGAGGCAGGCGGGGATAAAACATTTGCTAGTCAGCCTGCTTATAGTTCAAATGGTCTGTATGGTACTTTAGGTACTCAAGTAGCTTGGGATTCCACTAATATTCAAGCCAATCTGAAAGCCTCCGTATTACAGCGTAACTATATGGATTCTGATCCATTATGGGGTGAGACGAGAAGAGATTCTGGGCAGCTCTATTGGCTCTCTATTACTAAGCGAGATCTTTATATTCTAGGATTAAGACCAAGTATTGATATCACTTATCAAACTAATAATTCCAACATTCCATTTTTTGCTTACAACAAGCTCTTTGGCGGCGTATTCTTTAAGAATGTTTATTAGTGATACCTTAATCAGATGATGAGATATTTTTTAGCTACTCTGATAATGGCCTTAAGCAATCTTTTTGCAATCTCCGCCATTGCTGACGACTCAAGTTCATGGATTCATGTGGTAGAGCCAGAGCCTAAAAGTGAGCTTTGGATCAATCCTGGAATGTATTCTTATCACTTTCAGAAAGATCAAAATTTAAATAATAATAATTGGGGGATAGGTCTGGAGTACCGTTTTAATTCGGTTGCATCAGTCACACTTGGTAATTTTAAAAACAGTGATAATGGCCACTCTAGTTATGCAGGCATCTACTACCAGCCAATTGCAATAGGACCACTTAAAGTAGGTGTTGTTGCTGGTGGATTTAATGGGTATCAGTCTACCAATAATGGTGGATGGTTTCCGGCGTTGCTACCTGCGTTGACAATTGAGGAAGGAAGATTTGGTGCCAATATCTTCTTTATTCCTACGGTAGGGGATAAGGTGCATGGGGCAATATCTTTGCAATTAAAAATTAAGCTATACGAATAAATCTTCAAAAGATTAAGATTCGGCAAGTATTTTGGCTGGAGAAGACCTTTAGGTATATATCGCAGGTGCTGAAATAATTGGCGTTTATTTTCCCACCTTCCACCCAAATAGACTCCTTGGCTTTGGGTGCCTCCATAATTAGTATTTTGGACTTACATGAGTATTATTAACACTACTATTAATGATGATATGGATAAATCAGATGAGTCGAAAATTAATCCTTGCCATAAGTGCTACCGTAACATTATTCCTGTTGGCCTCCTGTGGAGGCGGTGGTGGGGATTCATCTAGTTCCTCATCTTCTACACCAGCACCAGCTCCCACTATTAGTCTAGCGACGCCAGCTGGAACCCCTTGTTCTGGTAATTTTAATAACACAGACGCTTTTGGCAATATTCAGTTTCAACCAAGCGTTGGAAATACTGCTTGGGGTTGTTTGGTGGTGGATCAGGCTAATAGTCAACCCGTTGTCTCTGGCGCTCAATCAGTTCGCTTTGAAATGAGGCCTGGCGATTGTGATTCTAGCCAAACTTTTATATCTGGGTCAAATGCTTCTGCATCTGACTGCACGACTGATCGGGGTAGATTTGAGATTTATCAGAAGTCAGGAAACTCCACAGCTGGTCAAATTATTACTTATAACTATTACATTTACATACCTGGACAGCCACTAATTCAGCCGCCTCCAAAAGGTGGGAATACTCCTTTAACAGTGTTAACGCAAATTAACTGGCAATGTAAAGGAACACCATGCCCAAGCCTAGGGAGTAATGGTTATGGCGCTTTGGTGTATCTTAAAATTGACTACACAGGTACCCTCTCCTTACAAACGCACCAAGGTTTTACTTGGACCCCTAATCAAGTAGTTACGGTCGATTCAAATCCTTATAACAAGTGGATAAAGTTAACGTATGTCATTAAATCTACTGCGGCTTCCGATGGTTACTTGCAGGTATACGCCAATGACAAGCTATTGATTAATGAAACAAGGGCCACTTTGCCAAATTCTGACTCTACTGATGCACTTAAAGTCGGAATTTATGATGCCTTCTTATCTTCAACTTCTCAACCATGGCAAACACAAGTGGTTTACTTTGATGGCTTTAGTACTTCTGTTCAGTAACAGGGGCTGGAGATATCGCTCTTGCTAAAACAGCGGTGAGGTAGGCTATTAAAAAAGTCCTAATCCAAATTAAAGCGTCATGAAAGCCATTCTACAGAGTGATTTTTTATTGACTTTATTACTAACAGTGACTTATACAACGGGGATGTAGGATCGGGCATCAATAAGCTTGGCTCTACTCGACCCACCATAACCGTGCCCCTATTTTTTAAAAGAGGTCGTATCTAGCTACTACATCACCTTATTTTTGAGGGATGATGGGATTTTCTCTGAATAAATTTCCATGCAGGAGCTTTAATAATAGAATTATCGGATGACACAAAAAATTACTTTTTTATTGCAGCAATCTATTCTATGTATTCAAAGCGGAAACTTAGAGATGGCTGAAGATTATGTAAAAAAAGCATTGGAAATTGACCGTAAAAATTTCGACTCTTTAAATATATTGGGTTCAATAAAGGGCTTGCAGGGAGAGATTGCCGAGTCTATAGATTTATTAGTTGCAGCAACAGAGATTAAAAAAAATGATTTTGGGGTGCAATTTAATTTAGCAAAGGCCTACATAGATTTAGGAAGGTATGCAGAGTCTCTTCCGCATCATAGGAAGGCAATTTCCTTAAATGGGAGCAATCCAGATGCTTATATAAATTATGCTAAAAGTCTAAGTGAGGTGGGCCAGCCCTTGGAGGCAATGGCTGCATATGAAAAGGCATTAAGGTTAAACCCAGACGATTATGAAGTTTGGACATACAAAGGGTTGCTATTAAATGAGTTACAAAATTATGATAGTGCCATTCAGGCATTTAATGAAGCACTAAGAATTAATCCAAGTTACTCAGCTGCTATTTTTAGCATGGGAGTCACTTATTACGATTTGAGAAAATATGAAGAAGCTATTTCCCTATACGATAAATCGCTAGAGATTGATTCTAATAATGCATCAATTTGGTGTAATAAAGGTTTGGCTCATCATGATTTGGGGCAGTATCTAGATGCTTTAAGTGCTTACAAATCGGCATTGAATCATCGACCTGATTATCCTGATGCTGAATTTAGCGAAGCCTTAACAAGGCTGACACTCGGTGATTTAGAGGTTGGCCTACAAAAATTTGAGGCAAGGTGGACGAAATCCGATGCTCCTCCTTATCGACATACCCAATTCCCGCAATTAACTGATGTTAATAAGTCACGGGGGAAAACTATTTTAGTTTGGGAGGAGGAGGGCTTTGGAGATGCAATCCAATTTAGTCGTTATATTCCAAAACTCTTAGAGCATGGCGCAAGGATTATTTTCGAGGTTCGCCCCGAACTTTTGAAGCTTTTTCAGTGTCTTGAGGGGGTGTCCCTCTACAAGAGGGGTGATGAGGTTAGTGGTATTGACTATCAGATTCCACTTCAATCCCTCCCATTAATTTTTAATGCATCTGTTTTAAATATTCCAGGTGCTGGTGGATATCTTTCTGTCTCTGATGCGCTGGTTCAAAAATGGGCTACTAGATTACCTCTAAAAAATGACAAGTTAAATATTGGAATAGCCACCTCTAAAAATTCAAAATATGCAAACTTGCCTGGACAGAAGAGAGCTATGCCCCTAAAGGAATTGGAGCCCCTGCTTGAGTATGCAAACTTATTTGTTATTCAAAAAGATTTACCAGGTGAGGATAGAGAATTTATTGAGAATAGAGATGGAATCGTGTATCTCGGTGATGAGCTAAATGACTTTTCAGATTCAGCTGCCATTATTAAGAATATGAACTTGGTTATATGTGTTGATACTTCTTTGGCGCATCTGGCAGGTGCAATTGGAAAGCAAGTGTTTATTTTGCTTTCACAGACATCTGATTGGCGTTGGTTTTTAGATACCACTACAAGCCCTTGGTACTCTTCGGCTACTTTGTTTAGACAATCATCTTTAGATGATTGGTCGGGAGTGATTGAGAGGGTCAATGAGAGCTTGAGCCGAATAAAATGAGTGTATTTTCAGTATACGCATCGGATGACGTCTAGCCATATTTGGTTATTCCTTTTACCTATTGTGGCCATGTTGTTCTAACTCAATAAGGACAGAATTAGGATAAACTGTAAAACTTACTCTCTTCAGGGTTGAAAGAGTGCAACTAAGTAAGTAACTACTCAGTCGCTACCCACTCCCCACTCTTGCCACCACTTTTTTCTAAGAGCTTGACATCACCCATGACCATGCCACGGTCTACTGCTTTGCACATATCGTAGATGGTGAGTAGGGCGACTTGGACTGCGGTGAGGGCTTCCATTTCAACGCCGGTTGGGCCGGTAGTTTCCGCTTTAACTTGGCAGGTGATACTGCTTTCAGCCTTATTTAGCTGAAAATCGAGACTGACATGGGTTAGGGCTAATGGGTGACAAAGGGGAATGAGATCTGATGTTTTCTTAGATGCCTGAATACCCGCAATTCGGGCGATTCCTATAACATCCCCCTTTTTATGGTTTCCAGCCTCGACCATTTCAAAGGTCTGGGGGAGC
>CANHLB010000067.1 GCA_947461335.1 Burkholderiaceae bacterium
ATATAAGCAAGTAGATGGGCGAGTGCTGCAATCATCCCAAAAAATTGCGTCCCTTGAATGAGGTTGCGATGTAACTCTTCCGCCTCCTCAACACTCAGACCTGTAAGAGTGTTATTTGTCATAGCTCTTTTCCTCTCAAATCTAACTGCATCGTGCTAACCCACACGAGGGTACTAAATTAACCTTCTTTCCCACAAGGTGAATTTAGTACTAATGTGTAAAAAAATCTATACAGTTTTCTAAGGAATTTCCCTTATAAGTCAAAGTGTTGCAGTGCAAAATAAATGGTAAAAACACTGGCTATTTAGGTGCTTTGGGGTATATGGGATATAGAATGGACCCTGTCTAAGGTCTGTTTTGAGGTATCAAATGAGCAAAGCTAGTGAGCGCTTTAGTACCATAAAAATGCTATTTGAAATAGCTTGTGCTGCGGGCGGGTTTGGAATGTCCTTGTTATTTGCCAGGCAACTTGATCTAGGAGACGTTCCTGGGGTATTTATGGGGCTTATGGGAGCAATCTTCGCCTATATCCTTGCCCAAGGCTTCACTACCTTCATTTTTCGTATACTGAGAAGGGATTAATCTGAGGCCCAGCCTCACATAAAACAAGGATAGATCATGAATAAGCAGTCTGAATCGAGCTCAATGGATGCAAAATCCAAAAGAACCATGCTTTGGCTCAAATTTGCCATTGTGGTGTTCCCATTAGCCTTAATTGGCCAGGTCTGGATCCTATATCAAGAGTATTCATTTACCAATTTACTATTCGTGCTGATTACAGCCTTTGCTTTGTATTCCACCATCAGCTCATACAAAAAATTCAAGGCTTACGAAGCTGCCATTAAAAAGCAGCAATAATTTACTGATATATGGGTTTTCCCTAGGTAGGGACTCTGAAATAGGTGTCAATCTTGATTGACATATTGCCCATCAAGAGGAAGAATCATTTGCATGATTTTTCTAGATCCATTCAGGCTATTTTTTAGTAGCTATTAGCATGCAAATACTTAATCTTGGTGTGAACCATCACACGGCTCCAATCGACATTCGGGAGCGTGTTGCTATTTCTCCGGAAGATTTGCAGGATTCATTACAAGATCTTCGCAATTATTTAAGAGGCGCCCATTCTGAATTAAGACCAGAGGTAGCAATCTTATCTACCTGTAATCGCATGGAAATTTATTGCGCTGCTAATGATATTGCACATACCAGCCATCATCTAGAGGAGCGTGCTTTTGATTGGCTTAGCTCTCAAAAGCGTTTGCATGTTGATGAGTTAAGACCATATATTTACTCTGGAAAAGAGAGCGATGCTGTAAAGCATGTATTTAGAGTTAGCTGTGGAATGGATTCAATGGTTTTGGGAGAGACTCAAATACTTGGTCAAATGAAAAAAGCTGTTGAGTTAGCCGACCAAGCGGGCACTCTAGGAACATATCTAAAATCTTTATTTAATAAAACCTTTTCGGTTGCCAAAGCGGTTCGAGCAACCACGGATATTGGCACACAATCAGTTTCAATGGCTAGTGCCTCGGTGCGTTTGGCAGAAAGAATCTTTGGCGATCTCAAAGATTCAAAGATTTTGTTTATCGGTGCAGGTGAAATGATTCAATTATGCGCCTCTCACTTTGCTGGCCGAAAGCCAAAAGTGATTGCGATTAGTAATCGTACGGTAGATCGTGGCGATGAGATGGCAAAAGTGTTCGCTGAAAAAGGCTTGCAAACAGATTCTTTTCCCTTGCAATCTTTACCAACCCGGCTGCATGATTTTGATGTGATCGTGTCATGTACAGCAAGCGCATTGCCAATCATTGGTATGGGGCTAATTAAAACAGCATTGAAGGCCAGAAATAGCAGGCCTATTGTGTTGATTGATTTGGCTGTTCCTCGAGATATAGAACCAGAGATTCGATCCCTTAAGGATGCCTATCTTTATTCAGTTGATGATTTAGGTAGCGTTGTTAATGAAGGTCGCAATATCCGTGAACTTTCTATGGCAGACGCCGAAACCATTATTGATAAAGGCGTTAGTGATTTTTTCCAGACACTCCAAAAAAGAACACTAGTACCCATTATTCAATCTTTGCAGACTACTGCAGAGCGACTCAAAGAAATCGAATTGGAAAAAGCAGTGCGGCGTATTAAAAAAGGCGAAGATCCAGTAGAAGTGTTATCCATCATGGCACAAGCTCTAGCCAATAAATTTATGCATGCACCTATTAATGCATTGCAAAATTCTCCTAATAACGAGATTGAAGATTTCAAGCGAATTCTTTCTAGTATTTACACTCCCAAATAAATTACGGCTTCAAACATGCTCCAGGCCACTAAAGTGCTTCATACAATTAATTCTTCGCAGGATTTAAAGCAGCTTGAGCAGTCTGAGCTCCCACAATTAGCAGATGAATTACGTGAATTTATTCTTCAGTCTGTTGCTGGTACTGGAGGGCATCTTTCTTCTAATCTAGGAACGGTTGAGTTAGCAATTGCTCTGCACTACGTTTTTAATACGCCAGACGACAGAATCGTATGGGATGTTGGTCATCAAAGTTATGCCCACAAGATTTTGACTGGGCGCCGAGAAGGTATGCCTACTTTGCGTCAATTTGGAGGTTTATCGGGATTTCCTAAGCGCTCTGAAAGTCAATACGATGCTTTTGGTACTGCACATTCCTCTACTAGTATTTCAGCGGCTCTGGGAATGGCGGTTGCTAGTAAGGTCAAGGGTGAAAAAAGAAACGTTGTAGCAGTGATTGGCGATGGCTCAATGAGTGCTGGGATGGCCTATGAAGGTTTAAATAATGCCGGGGTAGATAAATCCATTCCCTTAATTGTTATTTTGAACGATAACGAAATGTCCATCTCCCCTGCTGTTGGGGCACTGAATCGATATTTGGCAAAGCTGATTAGCGGCTCACTATATGGGGCTACTAAAAAAGGTTTGGATAAGATGCTTTCTTATACACCCCCCTTAAGAGAGTTCGCAAAAAGACTAGAAGGTCATGCAAAAGGAATGATTGGTCCAGCTACCATTTTCGAAGAATTCGGTTTTGACTACTATGGTCCAATCGATGGCCACAATCTCGACGATCTCATCATTACCCTTGAAAATCTCAAGAAAATTGCTCAGACCGATGGTCCACAGTTCTTGCATATCGTTACAAAAAAAGGAAAAGGGTATGAGAGGGCGGAGTTAAATCCGATCTCCTATCATGGCCCTGGAAAATTTAACCCTAGCGAAGGCCTAAAGCCTTCAGCGCCAGGTAAAAAAACCTATACCGAAGTCTTTGGGGAATGGCTATGTGATATGGCTAGGCAGGATGAGCGGCTCATCGGAATTACCCCAGCCATGCGTGAAGGTTCTGGCTTAGTTCAGTTTGAGCAACAGTTTCCCAAGCGCTACTTTGATGTCGGAATTGCAGAGCAGCACGCAGTTACTTTCGCTGCTGGCATTGCTTGTGAAGGTTTAAAGCCAGTAGTAGCAATCTACTCCACCTTTTTACAAAGAGGCTACGATCAACTCATACATGATGTGACTTTGCAGAATTTGCCGATTGTCTTCGCCGTAGATCGAGCTGGTATGGTTGGTGCGGATGGTCCAACGCATGCCGGCGTATTTGACATTGCTTTTCTTAGATGCTTGCCGAATGTGGTCTTGATGACACCATCTAATCAAGAGGATTGTAGAAATATGTTGACTACAGCTTTTGGCATCAACGGTCCTTCGGTAGTGCGCTATCCACGTGGTACTGGCGCTGGTCCAGAGGCATCTCAGAAACTCGAAACCATTCCGCTTGGAAAAGGTTTAGTTATTCGTCAAATAAAAGATGCCAAAGCCGTTCAAAAAAGAATTGCTTTTGTTTGCTTTGGCCCATTGCTTTACAGCGCACTTCAGGCTGCTGATGAGCTTGATGCTACTGTTGCTGATATGCGCTTTGTGAAACCTCTAGATGAAAAATTGTTATTGGATCTTGCAAAAAATCATGATGCATTAGTCTTTATTGAAGATAGTTCAATTCAGGCGGGTGCGGGAAGTGCTTGTTTAGAAGCGCTATCGACACATCATATTCAAATTCCTACGCTACAAATTGGCTTGCCCGATGAGTATGTTGAGCATGGAGATATCAATGTGCTATTAGACCTTTATGGGCTATCTCCGAAAAAAATTCTCACTAAAGTACGAGAGCATTTTCAAATATAACGATCTATTTCATGTTTAAGAAAGAAAAAAGAGAGGCTAAAGCTTTATCAAAAGAGCAAAAATGGCAATATATTGGTAAGCCTGTTGCCATCATATTTGGCACCCTTAACCTCTTCATTCTTGTTTTTTTCTTAATTTACTATTTCACTTAAATAGCAAGCGCAACAATCTTTTCTTAAGGTGTTTGTCAATGCAATATAGTATTACTTAATATCCATAAAGGCTGTTTTACGATCCAACCTCTTTTGAAATAAAGGCTAATGAAAATATATGCTAAATAAGAAAGTAGTAATGCCATTGGCCTGGGGTTTAACGGTGGCGATTCTAGGCGGCTTAGCGACGGATTTAGGCCCCTGGTATCACGCTTTAAAAGAGCCGTTTTGGAAACCGCCTGATTGGTTATTTGGTCCAATGTGGTCTACCATTTTTATTTTTTCTGGTATTGCTTGGGTGGGTGCAAAGCACTTTACTTCAGACGCTTCTATTCTTAGCCGTTTGACAGTTTTATTCTGGCTAAATGCTCTGCTCAATATACTGTGGAGTGTTTTGTATTTTCGCTTCGAAAGACCTGATTGGGCTTTGTATGAAGCAGGATTTTTATGGCTTTCAGTTCTCGCCATATTCTTGACGATCAGAAAAGTTTCTACTAAAAATAGCTTATATATCTTGCCATACTTGATCTGGGTCACTATTGCTATTGCGTTAAATTGGGATACTGTCCGGCTGAATGGGCCTTTCACTTAAATAGTCAGCATAAGAGTTGATCCATTCGTATCCCTAACTAATACCCGCTAGTAGGTGGGTTATACAAAGATTGCATGACTAAAGAACATCGAATTGTGATCGTTGGAGGAGGCGCTGGCGGTCTAGAGCTAGCCACTAAACTCGGCGATCGCTTTGGCTCTCAAAAAAGTGCTTCTAAAAAAGTGTCCATTATCTTGGTGGATAAAAATCGTACCCATTTATGGAAACCTAAATTGCATGAAGTTGCTGCAGGTTCCATGGATCTTGCAGATCAAGAGCTTGATTACATTGCGCAAGCGCATTGGCATCATTTTAGTTTTCGCTTAGGAGAACTTACAGGAATAGATAGGGAAAAGCGTCAAATTCAGGTAGCCCCTTTTTATGATGACTCAGGAGAATTGGTTACCCCACAGCAAACAATTGATTACGACACATTAATTATTTCTATTGGTAGCTTAACCAACGATTTTGGAACTCCAGGCGTTGAGAAATATGCTCAAAGACTCGAATCTCTTTTGGATGCAAAACGCTTTCACTTACGCTTGATTAATGCTTGTTTAAGGGCTCAGGCTCAAACTGAGCCTTTAGCGCCCCATCAACTACAGGTGGTCATTATTGGGGCTGGAGCAACTGGGGTAGAGCTAGCTGCAGAATTGCATCGTACAACGCGCGCGATTATTTCCTTCGGAATGGATAGGGTTGATCCTGAAAAAGATCTCAAGGTGATATTGATTGAGGCTGCTCCTAAAATATTACCTGCGCTTTCTACAAGAATTTCAACTGCAGCTGAAAAATTACTTGAAGATCTTGGTGTTGAGGTCATGACTAATGCCAAGGTGCAAGAGATTCAAGCTGATCGAGTATGTTTGTCGAACGGTGTAGAAATTCCTGCTGAGTTAATTGTTTGGGCAGCTGGCGTCAAGGCGCCAGATTTTCTGAATGGGATTGGAGGCTTAGAGTCTAATCATGCCAATCAATTATTGGTATTGCCAACATTGCAAACCACTCGTGATCCTCATATTTTTGCCATAGGAGATTGTGCTGCTTGCCCATGGCCAGATGCTAATAATGGCAAAGGAGGAATTGTCCCTCCTCGAGCTCAAGCTGCTCATCAGCAGTCCTCACATATCTATTCTCAAATTAAGCAAATTATCGATGGCAAGCCACTTAAGCCTTATCAATACCGCGATTTTGGATCACTCGTATCCTTGGGCGAATACAGTAGCGTCGGTAGCATGATGGGCGGCTTGATAGGCGGCAGTCTGATGGTGGAAGGCTTATTTGCCAAGCTCATGTACATTAGCTTATATAAACTCCACCAACTAGCCCTGCACGGCTGGGTTAAGGTGTTTCTCGACACAATTAGTCGTTTAATTCATCGTAGAACGCATTCTATCGTCAAGCTGCACTAGGCCAAGCAAACTCCTTTTGAAGCGAGTAGAATTTCTATAGCCAATAGAAATTAAAGACTGCCACATGAGCCACTACAAACCCGTTAATCTATCTGACAGAGTGGCACTTTCCTTTACAAAAAGTATGCGCTTTTTTGCTGATACTTTCTTTCAAAAAAGATATGGCCACCGTGCAGTAGTCCTTGAAACTGTGGCAGGTGTTCCTGGTATGGTTTCTGGAATGTGGACCCATCTAACCAGTTTGCGACAGATGAAAACGGGTTATGGCCCCAAGATTCGTACTTTGCTAGATGAGGCAGAGAACGAAAGAATGCATTTGATGACTTTTATTGAGATTGCCAAGCCCAATGCATTTGAGCGCTTTTTGGTCCTAATTGCTCAGGCAATATTCTGGAATGTATTCTTTGTAATCTACGTTTTTTTCCCACGCACAGCGCACAGAATTGTTGGGTATTTTGAAGAGGAAGCAGTGTATTCCTATACAGAATATTTAAGAGAAATTGATAATGGAACACTACCCAATATCGCCGCTCCAAAAATTGCGATTGACTATTGGAACTTATCTGCAGATGCTACATTGCGTGATGTTGTGATCGCAGTGCGCGAGGATGAGGCTAAGCATCGTGATGTCAATCATGAATTTGCTGCCGAATACGACCGGTAGCCGCTAGCATCTGATTTATCTTAAGAAAACGAATAAGCCTGTAATTGCAATTAATGCATAAAGGAATGCATAAATTTTTACGTCTTTGAAAACAATTTCTCGCGCAAGTTTCTTATACTTTAAAAGATACAGGTGATAGATAATCGGCGAGATCAATATCACACTGAACTCAATGATTAGCTCTAGTTTTTCACCAGTCATCTATTTGATATATTTGCTTTTTGAGAATATAAGAACTGCAACAGAAACGATGCCTAGGGCAAAGAGCAAAAAAGACCCTGTTTTAACAAAGGCAATAAAGCCTAGTAGCACTAAGCCAAATGCAAACAATCCTAATTTATCTCTGGACATTTCAATAGCCCCTTAAAAATTTAATTTATGCCACACTGCTCAGCCATATTAAATAACAGGCTAATGAAAATCAAGCTCAACCAACTACATTCAGTGTTTGGATGCACAAAAAACGATTGAATTTGATTCAATTACTATAAGCCATTGTTTTATAATTGGTTTTTGTAAATTAGCCATGGAGTTGGAATCAATTTCCTTACTCATTTTGTAAATGATCGAATTACGCCAAGCCGCTCTAGAGATATTGGCACTTACCAATCCTCACATTAAAGTCGCACGTGCTCATCAATTATTTGATAGCTATCATTCTGGACTGATTGAGATCGATCCTTCAGCTTGTTTAAATTCAGGCGAATTAAATCTTCCGGGAAGACCAGAGCGACCAGAATTAGTTCCACCGCTAGAGGTTCCTAAAAGAAAAATGGATACTCTGGATGGGCGACTATCTTTACTGCATTCACTTGCCCATATTGAATTTAATGCCATGAACCTTGCGTTGGATGCGATTTGGCGTTTCGCAGATATGCCTAAGCAATATTATGAGGATTGGCTAAAGGTCGCTAAAGAAGAGGCTTATCATTTCAGATTGATACAGGAGCACTTGCAATCTGTTGGAGTGAGCTATGGAGATTTTCCTGCTCATAACAGCTTATGGGAGATGGTAGAAAGAACTGCTGATGCAGTCATGGCCAGAATGGCCTTGGTTCCTAGAACAATGGAAGCAAGAGGCTTAGATGCCGTACCAGCAATACGAGATCGGTTCAAGCAAATTAAAGACCACAAGGTAACCCAAATATTAGATATTATTTTGAGAGACGAAATAGGGCACGTTTATATTGGTAATCACTGGTTTAATTTTTTATGTGCTCA
>CANHLB010000068.1 GCA_947461335.1 Burkholderiaceae bacterium
CACCTGATGGTCAGCAGTATGAGTATTACGATTACTCCACTACAGGCGGTCAACAGGAAACTGCAAATACTTATTCAACTACTCCCGCAGCCAAATTAATAAAAGACGATTTGTTAAATGTATTGGTACCTACAGTTTTAGAGGCGCCAATACCATTAAGTTATCGTACTGCCCAAGAGAAGGCGAAATTAGGCCTAGCAGCCTTCAATTTACTAAATCAAAGCTCTGGTCGTGAGTAGTACATAGCTTATTGAATGGTGATGCGCGATTTAATGAGGGCTGGTAATGTAAGGAGTGCTAGCACTGCTAATAGGCCGAGCATGCTCAGTAGGACCGTTTCGTAAGCTAAATACTCCTTAACGCCATCCCTAGATAAATGGTGGATTACAAATCCAGCGATACCAGCACTGGCACTACTTAAGCCTGCCATGAGTTGTGCTAAACCTGCAATGCGACCCCGCATATCTGCTGAGGATAGGGACTGAATTACTCCTTTGAGTAGGTTGCTACATAGGCTAGTAAAGAGGCCTGAGAGCAAAATGGTGATCAGAATTAACCAATACTCGCGGGTAATCAAAGCAATAATTGCAGCAAAGCAAAGGCCAAAAATAAAATAAATAAAGAGGGTTCCACGCTTCAGCGATGATCTTGAGATCAAAATTCCTAATAATCCACCCACTACTTCCCCTGTCGATAAAACCGCATAAATATGGGAAAAGAATTGGGTAGGAGGCTGCAGGGTAGGGTGATCATGGGCAAAAATGGAGATCAAAATGGTGAAGGGCATTCCAAGTACTAAAACGATCGCCAGTAACCACATGAGTATTCTGAGATCCAATGAAGTGCGCAGATAGAGAAAGGAGTTCTTAATATCTACTAAGGAGGCTTCAAACTTAGCCAAAAACGTTTTATCGGATTTGTTAATTGCTATGCGATTTAATCCTTTTGGGACTAAGAAAATCGATGGAAGCATTGCAAAACCATAGAATAAGAATGCAGAAGATTCACGAGGATCATGGCTAAAAGGGAGCTCTACCTTAAGGATGTAAGGAAACAGCAAGGATCCTAAAACCCAGCCTAATCCCGTAGCAAGATAAAAGAATTCTTGTGTAGAAGTAACTTTGGCCTCAGGCACAAGATCACTAATCAGAGATGTTTTGTTGGGACCAGAAAACGCCACAATCAATCCGTTGAGGGCGTTTACTAAAACTAACAACCATAGAGGTGGCAGTCCTTCTAGACACGCAAAGAAAAGCGCTAAGCCAATAACAATATATAGGACCTGGCAAATCCTATACAAACTCTGTTTGTTAATGTTATCGCTGGTGAGACCACCAAACAGGACAAGAAGAGTCTGGGGTATCGCATATCCA
Source organism: Burkholderiaceae bacterium (assembly GCA_947461335.1). Classification (GTDB taxonomy): domain Bacteria; phylum Pseudomonadota; class Gammaproteobacteria; order Burkholderiales; family Burkholderiaceae; genus Polynucleobacter. The sequence goes on from CANHLB010000068.1 coordinate 1,374, forward strand.
ATGGTAGTCATGGAAATACCAAAAGGTCCGTAGGTCTTCACGGTTAGGAAGTTAAAGGCAACCATATAAACGCCCAAGGCAATACTGGCAATGAGGTCTGCAGACCAGAAAAGCTTTAATTTAAAGCTAGATTGCTGGACAGAAGGGGAATCGCTTGAAATCACTTGAGTAATACTGATGGTGAAGACGGAATGCTGCCCGGTATCTTTTGTAATGACATTAATTGGGCTAGTATTTTTACAGCTAGAGAGGAATAACCATTGTTCTCGCTTGGGATGCTGTAGGTATTATTACCTAAGGTTTCTATGAGAGCAAATGGTGCGGGCGTTGGGTTATTCTTATCCACTATTAATAATGCATTGCGGTTGAGCGAACCCTTATTGTTATTAAATGTTTGAGCTGTAGGAGGTAAGGTTACTAAATAGGGCTTCTCTGAGTGTTGGGCTGTAACTACCTGACCTAAATATTCAAAAATATTGTTAGTGGAACGAATCCGAACAATTAAGGTGGGCTGCCGTTTTTTTGCAGCACTGGTTTTATTTAAATCTTCTTCGCTATTATTTTCACAAAATATGGTAACCCCATAAAATTTTGTAGGCAGATAGTTAGCGTATTGATCACTGTTGATGCAAAGCTTATATGCATCTGATAACTTAACTGGCTGATATAGGGGATTTGCGGAGTGATCTAATTGCTTCAGTGTGATATTGCTATCTTTGAGCATAGCAAAGACTTTTTCGCCAAATCTAGGAGTTATTTTCTCTATTGTAAGAGGGGGGCCTAGTTTCTCAGAGGTCTTAATCTCAACAGCTGTAAAACCATCATCGATCAGTTTGTATAAGTATTGCTGAAACTTATCGTGATCTGGCCTCAATGGATTATTAATGAGACTAACTGTGCCTTTTCCATCTGCAGGAATAGTCGTGATTTCATCTACCACTAGGCTCAAGATGACTTCTTTAGGAATCTGATTATGAGAAAAGTACTTCACAGTTTCTTTTGGAAGCTCACCGAGGTAACCCTTCCAGAAGAGCGCATTGTCTAAGGACGACTGGGTGAAATTAAAGGTGTTATTTAAGGTGAGTGATGTACTGGGTGTAATGGATGACAGTCCACCTTGAATCACGTTATAGCTAGAGTTATAAGGTAGTGCTCCGCCTGAGAAAAATGCACTCACCGAAGGTGTTATGCCAATAGAACCAGACCCATTAATGGTGGGCATATCTAAAAAACTCACTGGTCTATTTGCTGAGGAGCGCAAAATATTCTGGAAGATCATATTGATCTGATATTGCTCTAAAGAATTGGCATACTTTGCCGACATTTCACCAAAGTCGGGAGTCAGGGTAGAGCTACAACCACCAATGAGAAAGGTTGAGATGGTAGCTAGTAGTATTTTTTTCATATAAAGAGGAAAAGCATTGCCCTGGATATTTTTTTAATGTGTTTGTACTAGATTAACGGGTTTTGATTTATTTCAGTGGTTTATCTAGCTGGAAATTCACTGGAGCATCTTCATCGACCTGACTTGTAGGGGATTCCGGCTTTGAGTCCTCACCACCAGTGAAATTATAGTCTTGGCTCTGTGTAATGGCAGCAGGTTTATCCAATAAGGTGGTGATCAGCGCAGGAAAAGCAATCACTACAGCCACCATGATGAGTTGTAGGCCTACCCAGGGCAAGGCACCCCAATAGATATCACTACTCTTAACCTCTTTTGGTGCAACCCCTCTGAGATAAAACAGGGCAAATCCAAACGGCGGGTGCATAAATGAGGTTTGCATATTGACGCATAGCATGACCCCAAACCAGACAAGAGCAGCGCTTGCAGCGGCTTGTGGATTTCCATTCATGGAATCGAGTAGGACGGGAGAGAGTAATTTAACGGCGACTGGTGCGAGCATCGGTACGATGATGAAAGCAATCTCAAAAAAGTCCAAGAAGAAGGCCAAGAAAAAGACAAAGAGGTTGACGACGATGAGAAAGCCTACCCATCCACCAGGTAAGCCTGAAAAAAGATTCTCAACCCAATGTCCACCATCAACTCCTTGAAAGACTACCGAGAAACACGTTGAGCCAATCAAAATAAAGACGACCATTGCGGTAATACGCATCGTATTTTGATAGGCCTCTTGAATTAAACCTTTGAGGTTAGAAATACTAGCTCGTCGCAGCCACGCTAATAGCAAAGCGCCCATGGCGCCCATGGCACCAGATTCAGTTGGGGTTGCAATACCAGTCATGATGGTGCCAAGAACCAAGAAGATTAATACCGCTGATGGGATGATTCCCATCAGACATTTTTTCCAGAGCTCCCAGCCTTTTAGGGTGAGATCGCTTGCTGGAATCGCCGGCAAATAGTCTGGTCGGACTCGGGAGAGGACGAAAGTATAGAGCGCAAAGAGAGCAATTTGGAGTAGTGATGGACCCCAAGCACCAAGATACATGCTGCCGACATCAGCGCTACCACTTTGTGTCTTGAGTTGGTCTGCCAAAACAATGAGTACCAAGGATGGCGGAACTAATTGGGTAATCGTCCCAGAGGCTGCCAGAACACCTGTAGCGTAGCGCATGTTGTAGCCATAACGCATCATCACTGGCAAAGAGATCATCGCCATAGCAATCACCTGAGCAGCCACAGTACCAGTAATGGCACCTAGTACAAATCCCACAATAATTACTGAATAGCCTAAGCCACCACGTACTTTGCCAAAGAGTTGACCCATAGAGTCCAGCATTTCTTCAGCAAGGCCACAGCGCTCCAAAATAGCGCCCATAAAAGTAAAGAATGGAATTGCTAAAAGAAGATCATTTGCAAGTACACCACCGAATATACGTTGTGGAATGGCCTGCAAAAAAGGCATACCAAAAAACCCTTCGCTAATAGCGATAGCAGCGAAAAAAAGACCAGCAGCCATTAGGGAAAATGCCACCGGGAAGCCAATCAACATAAAGATGATTAGGCCGCCAAACATGAGGGGCGGCATCCACTCTAATGGAATCATTGCATCGGCTTTTCGTATTGAAGGTCTTCGGCAGACAAAGTGATTGCACCTTTGAGCGCACCGATGCGTTTGATGATTTCAGAAAGACCTTGCAGGCTCAACATGAAAAATCCAAAAGGCACTACAAATTTAATCGGGTAACGGGCTAGGCCACCAGAGTTCAGTGAGTGCTCCATGATGAGCCAGGACGGATAAAAGAGGGTTTTCCAAGAAAGCCATGTAAACAGAATACAAGCTGGCATCAAGAAAAACACTAAGCCAAATAAATCAATCCAAATTCGACCGCGCTCAGAAAGGCGTGAGTAAATTAAATCTACTCGAACATGTTCGTTACGTTTGAGGGTGTAGGCGGACCCAAGCATGACGGCTGCACTAAATAGATACCACTGAAGCTCTAGCGGCCAATTATTACTGATATCCAAGCCATAACGTAGTAGGGCATTGGCTGCCGACACTACGCAGGAGAGCAAAATCATCACGCTTGCTGCTTTACCAAGCAGTTGGTTTATGCGATCAATGCCTGTGGAAAGTTTGGACCAAAACCCCATGCGACCTAAAGATCTGCACGACCCCGTTTAATTGCGCTCAGGACCTGGGATGGTGACGTACCACCAACATGTTGGCGAGACTGTACTGAGCCATCTACTGTGAGCAAAGCAAAGACATCATCACTAAGGAGTTCTGGACGATTATCAAGGCCACAAGCAAAGCGCAACTCTGACAAACTTAAGTCAGTCAGCATGCAGTTTCTGCCAACACAGGCTTTAACAGCATGCGCTACAGCTTCATGAGCATCACGGAATGCCAAACCTTTTTTTACTAAGTAATCAGCTAAGTCCGTTGCTGTAGAAAACCCTTCTTCAGCCGCCGCTTTCATTACACTAGCTTTGACTTCAATATGAGGAACCATATCAGCAAAGATACGCAGAGTATCTTGTACTGTATCTACTGCATCAAACAAAGGCTCTTTATCTTCTTGGTTGTCCTTGTTATAGGCAAGTGGCTGACTCTTCATTAAGGTCAGTAAAGAAAACAGATCCCCATAGACGCGACCAGTTTTGCCACGCGCCAACTCAGGAACGTCTGGGTTTTTCTTTTGCGGCATGATAGAGCTGCCTGTACAAAAGCGATCAGGTAAGTCAATAAAACCAAAGCGGGGGCTGAGCCAGAGCACGAGCTCTTCAGAGAGGCGTGAAACGTGCATCATCAAGATGGATGCAAAGGCGCAGAATTCAATTGCAAAATCACGATCTGATACGGCATCTAAAGAGTTGTTGCAAATGCCGTCAAAACCGAGAGTTTTAGCAACCTGTTCCCGATCAATTGGGTAGCTAGTTCCTGCTAAAGCAGCCGCACCTAAAGGTAAGCGATTAAAGCGTGCACGCAAATCAGTTAGGCGACTGGCATCACGACTAAACATTTCAAAGTAAGCCATCAGGTGATGACCAAAAGTAATCGGTTGTGCAACTTGCAGATGGGTATGCCCAGGCATAATCGTACCCGCATGTTTTTCTGCTAAATCTAATAGTGCAGCACGCAAAGTTTTGAGAGTGCTAGCAATCTCATCAACACTGCCGCGCAACCATAAACGCAAATCAGTGGCTACTTGGTCATTACGAGAGCGACCAGTATGTAAACGTTTTCCAGCATCTCCGACAAGTGCAGTTAAGCGTGCCTCAATATTGAGATGCACATCTTCTAGAGCTAATTGCCATTCAAAATGACCGGCTTCAATTTCGGTCTTAATTTGAGCCATACCCTTTTGAATATCCGCTAAATCCTGAGCACTGATGATCTTTTGGGCTGCAAGCATCTGGGCGTGTGCCAGGGAACCGGCAATATCGACCATGGCAAAGCGTTGATCAAAGCCAATAGAGGCGGTATAGCGCTGAACAAGTTCATCTACCGGCTCGTTGAAACGGGCCGACCAAGCTTGGGCTTTGTTGTCTAAGGAATTTTTGGGTGAGCTCATAAACACAGTATATTGTTGTACGTCTTTTATTATTTTAAATGTTATGTCCCAAACCCTGAATTCTTCCCCCCTGACGGCCCCTAAGCGCCTAGTTATTGCCTCCCGTGAAAGTCGCCTAGCCATGTGGCAGGCGGAGCATGTCCGAGATTGCCTAAAAAAGCTCTATCCAGGCTGTGATGTCCAGATTTTGGGAATGACCACCCGCGGGGACCAGATTTTGGATAAAGCCCTCTCTAAAGTGGGTGGCAAAGGCCTTTTTGTGAAAGAGCTCGAAACTGCCCTTGAGGATGGTCGGGCTGATTTAGCGGTGCATTCACTTAAAGATGTCCCAATGGTGATGCCAGAGGGATTCGACCTTGCTTGTGTCATGGAAAGAGAAGATGCACGTGATGCGTTTGTCTCGAATGATTTTGCGAGTCTGGAAGATTTACCAAAAGGTGCGATTGTGGGTACCTCAAGCTTGCGTCGTGAGTCAGTATTACGAGCAAAGTTCCCCCATCTAGAGATTTTGCCCTTGCGCGGTAATTTAGATACACGTATGGCTAAGTTAGATCGTGGTGAGTATCAAGCCATCATATTGGCCGCAGCAGGATTAAAACGTTTAGGTTTAGAGTCTCGTATTCGTGCTCTTCTGCCGTACGACCCGTACACACCGGCTGCTGGTCAAGGCGCTCTAGGTATTGAGACCTTAAGCAATCATCCCAATATTAAACAATGGCTTGCCCCCTTAAATGATTTACCAACTTTATTTTCTGTTTCTGCGGAGCGTATGGTCTCACGTCAGCTAGGCGGTTCATGCGAAGTGCCTTTAGCAGCTTATGCTGTATGGGATCAGAATCAGATGCACATTCGTTCTTTTGTAGCCAGCACTGATGGCAAAGCAATTTGCCTTGCCAATGGCAAAGCCAAAGTAGAGTCGATTGAAGATGCAGAGGCGCTTGGGCTTGCTGTCGCTCAAGATTTGCTAGCGCAGGGCGCGGCTGATTTAATTCCAAAAATATTTAAATAGAAATCCTAGTAGCGATGAGTACTAAAACCATCGTTGTCACTAGACCCAGCGGTCAGTCTCGTCAGCTGATAGAGATACTTTCTAAAAGCATCGAACATAGTGGTGTCGCTAAGCGCAGCCTGCCGGAAATAGTGGCACTCCCTTTGCTGACGATTGTTCCCAAAACAGAGGATCAGCTAGCAGATCATATCGCTACCAGTTTGAAAGATGCAGATCTTGCGATTTTCGTTAGCCCCAATGCGATTGAATGCGTGATGCGTTTACTTGAACGCGACTGGCAAGAATTTTCTAAAAAGATTATTCCAATTGGAGTAATGGGAGGTAGTAGCAAGCTTGCACTGCAAAACCATGGCATTGGTCAAGAGCAAAGTCCTACCCCAGTACTTATTCCGAAAAATCCAGAGAAATGGGATTCAGAAGGGCTTTGGCAAGAGCTCCAAGCTCTAGGCTGGGATTGGAGCAGCAAGAAGATCATTATTTTCAAAGGCGAGGGAGGTCGCGAATGGCTAGCTGAGACCTTAACAAAAGCAGGGGCAGTAGTAGAAGCAATCTCTACCTATACCCGCGTACCCTTAGATCTCGATAACCCTGCTTGGCATGCGATTCATGAGATGGATTTTTCTAAATCACTCTGGCTACTCACATCATCAGAAGCAGTGCGCTACTTGGGGCAAGTGGTAAAAGATCAATTTCCGCAGGGACTTCAAAGCGCTAGCGCCTTATGTCCACATCACAATATTGCTGATGCCGCAGAAATCATTGGATTTGGTGAAGTATTTACTACCGAGCCTGGTGATGAGGCGCTTATTAAAGCGAGCTTAGCTTGGCTAACAATCTAAGTTTTTGAAAAGCGAAGTAAAGC
>CANHLB010000069.1 GCA_947461335.1 Burkholderiaceae bacterium
CTGACGTAACTGATGATGTCATCAAGGCTTTGAATAGTCTCAAGTAAGTTTTATGCCCACCGCCATCGAGCTGGCCGAACAGTTTCAAGCAAGCTTGGTGGGGGAAGCCTCCCTCGCATTTGTTGGACTCGCTCCCTTAGAGCAAGCTTCATCAAATCAAATCTCTTTTCTCTCTAATCCCTTATATCGCCAGCAAGCGGCTGATAGTGCAGCGGGTGCATTAATTGTTGGCAAGTCTGATCTAGAGTTTTTGCAAGCAAGTCCAGGTAAGTATTCGGCAAAACGGGTTTACTTTGTTTCTAAAAATCCTTATGCAACTTTTGCAAGGATGGCTCAGTATTTTGCTAAAGCCAGTGCGCCGCTTTATCCCCCAGGAATTCATCCTAGCGCAGCAATAGATCCTACTGCAATTATTCCGAGCTCATGTCATATTGGCCCATTTGTACATATTGCTGCAGGTGTAAAGCTGGGTGAGCGAGTATCGATTTTGAGTAATAGCAGTATTGCTAGAAATAGTGTGATCGCAAGCGATACTTTGATTTACCCAGCAGTGTCTATATATAGTGATACGAAAATTGGGGAGCGCTGCATTATTCATAGCGGTGCAGTGATTGGTGCTGATGGTTTTGGTTTTGCTCCTGACTTTTCTGCAACGGGTGGTGAGTGGGTCAAGATTCCGCAAACTGGTAGAGTCATTATTGGTGCTGATGTTGAAATTGGGGCCTCGACTACGATCGATCGTGGCGCAATGAGCGATACGGTCATTGGTGATGGAACAAAGATTGATAACCAGGTACAAATTGCTCATAACGTCACAGTTGGAAACTGCTGCGTCATTGCAGGTTGTGCAGCCATTTCAGGTAGTACCAAGATTGGGAATTTCTGCATCATAGGTGGAGCAGCTAATTTTGCAGGGCACCTCACCATTGCAGATAGAACTACGGTTTCTGGTAATACCTCTATTATTCGATCCATTCAGGAGCCAGGCCAGCATTTCACTGGGGTCTATCCCTCAATGCCACATAGCGCCTGGGAGAAAAATGCAGCCATCTTGCGTGGCCTAGATAAAATACGTCAACGCTTGCGTTTATTGGATAAAAGCAAGGGTTCTGAGTCTTAAGATTCCTTGCACACTAACTTAATTAAAACTTCTATTTGGGTAATCTTATGAGTAAAGAAATAGCAATTGATATCAACCAGATCATGAAGTTATTGCCACATCGCTATCCATTTTTATTAGTGGATCGCGTCTTGGAATTTACTCCACGCCAAAGTATTACTGCAATTAAGAATGTCACGATTAATGAACCTTTCTTTCAAGGACATTTTCCTGATTTTCCAGTCATGCCAGGAGTACTCATTATTGAGGCCTTGGCACAAACTGCTGCATTGTTGACTTTCACAGAAGAAAAAGCTGATGATGCAGTTTATTATTTTGCAGGCATTGATGGTGCTCGTTTTAAAAAACCTGTATTGCCTGGGGACCAATTAGTCATGGTTGCAACCTACCAGCGTGAAAAGGCTGGCATTTATAAATTCCATGTAAAAGCGACGGTAGATGGAGAGCTTGCAGCTGAAGCAGACATCACCTGTGCAGTGCGTAAGAAAGGTGTGTAATGACTCGGGTTCATGCCTCCGCCGTTGTTGATAGCAAAGCTGAATTAGCCAGCGATGTTGAAATTGGCCCTTATTCAGTGATCGGTCCCAATGTCAAAATTGGATCTGGTACTAAAGTAGGTTCGCATACTGTGATTGAGGGTTGCACAACCATCGGTAAAGAAAATATCTTTGCCCATTTTGCAGCTATAGGTGGTCCACCGCAGGATATGAAGTACCGCGGTGAGCCTACCCAGCTCATCATTGGCGATCGTAATACGATTCGGGAGTTCACCACTATTCATACTGGTACAGCCCAAGACGAAGGCATTACTCGCATTGGTAATGACAATTGGATCATGGCGTATGTACACATTGCGCATGATTGTCAGGTAGGCAACAACACGATTTTTTCGAGTAATGCCCAAATTGCTGGTCATGTTGAAGTGAATGATTATGCGATTATGGGCGGTATGTCTGGTGTGCATCAATTTGTGCGTATTGGGCAACATGCGATGTTGGGCGGTGCCTCTGCACTAGTGCAGGACATCCCCCCATTTGTGATTGCAGCGGGTGATAAAGCTTCACCTCATGGCATTAATGTCGAAGGGCTAAAGCGTCGGGGATTTTCAAGTGAAACCATTTCTGCTTTGCGTCAGGCTTATAAGCTTCTCTATAAGGACGGGCTGAGTTTTGAGGATGCAAAAGTAGAGATTCAGAAGATGGTTATTGCACATGCAGCTGATGCTGCTACTGCAGAAAAACTAGCTCAGTTCCATGACTTTATTGCCGCATCTACACGCGGCATTATTCGGTAAGGTTTCCATTGCCTAAGTTAGCTTGTGTAGCTGGCGAACCTTCTGGTGATTTGCTTGCAGCACCAGCCCTGAGTGCTTTAAATCAAATTCCAGATATGGCCAATCTAGAGGTCTATGGTATTGGCGGCCCTCGGATGCAAGCAGAGGGGATGCGCTCTGACTGGTCAATGGAAACCTTAAGCGTACGTGGTTACGTTGAAGCCATCAAACAACTTCCTGCCATTTTGAAATTGCGTAAAGAGTTAATTGCAAAACTTTTAGGGGTAGACCGCCCCGATGTGTATTTAGGAATTGATGCGCCAGACTTTAATTTAGGAGTAGAGCTGCAATTACGTAAAGCAGGCATTCCAACTTTGCATTTTGTTTCGCCATCAATTTGGGCATGGCGTGCAGGGCGTATTAAGAAAATCGCCCAAGCGGTGGATCGGATGTTATGTATTTTCCCTTTTGAGACTGAAATTTATGAACGCGCTGGAGTGGCATCCACATACGTTGGACACCCCTTGGCAAGCGAGATACCGCTTGAGTCAAATCCACAGCAGGCCAGAGAAAAAGTGACCAAGACATTAAAACTCTCTAGTAGCGCTCTTGATGGAATAGTGATTGCAGTATTGCCGGGCAGCCGTGGATCAGAGATTGAGCTCATTGCCCCAGTATTTTTTGAAACGATGCAATTATTGACTCAAAAATTAAAAGGTCAGAAGCTCCAGTTTTTAATTCCGGTAGCTACCCCACGCTTACGTGAGCCACTGGAGCAACTTCTACTGAAGCTTAAGAATATCAACCCCGATATTCAGATTCATTTACTTGATGGTATGGCTGATGAAGTGTTAGAGGCATCTGATGTTGTGCTTATTGCTAGTGGCACCGCTACATTACAAGCAGCGCTATGGAAAAAGCCCATGGTGATTTCTTATAAGGTGCCTTGGTTAACTGCGCAAATTATGAAACGCCAAGGATATTTACCGTATGTTGGCCTACCTAATATCTTGTGTGGAAAATTTGTAGTTCCAGAGCTTTTGCAAGATGAAGCTACTCCAGAGAAATTAGCCACTGCCGTGCAAGATTGGTTGGATCATCCCAATAAGGTCGCAGAGCTCAAAGCACGCTTTGCAGAGATGCATGAAACACTTCGTCGCCCCACAGGTTTATTAGTTGCTCAAGCAGTTGCTCAAACGATTGAAAATAGTCGCCAGAAAAGAGTAGCTGCATGAGTCTGATTTGGGTCTGTGGCGTGGATGAGGCGGGGCGTGGCCCACTTGTGGGCTCTGTTGTCGCTGGCGCAGTAGTCCTTGATCCAAGTAATCCTATTCAAGGCTTAAAAGACTCTAAAAAACTTACTTCTGCAAGGCGTGAGTTTCTCTACGAACAAATTATTGAGAGGGCAAAGGCCTGGGGTTTAGGCGAGGCTAGCCCTGCAGAGATTGATGAGATTAATATTTTGCAAGCCACTATGTTGGCAATGAGGCGTGCGATTGAAGATTTAGTAAATAGATTAGGGGCTTGGCCAGATAAAGCTCTTATAGATGGTAATCGGTGTCCTGAATTACCAATAGCTGCAGAAGCCATTATCAAAGGGGATACTAAAGTGCCAGCGATTTCAGCAGCATCGATTATTGCTAAGGTAACCCGTGATCGCCAGATGCAAATCTTGCATGAACAACACCCTCAATACGGCTTTGCACAACATATGGGCTATCCGACAGAGGCGCACTTTGCGGCACTACAACAATATGGCGCTTGTGCAGAACACAGAAGAAGCTTTTCTCCTGTCAGAAAAGTTCTTGAGAGTATGGTGATTAAGTGATGAACTTTGATCTCATTACCTCCAAAGAGAATCCACTCTTCAAGGAAATTCGTCTTTTACAAGCAACCGGCTCAAAAGGTCAGAAGGCTCGGATGGCAAGCGGCCAGGCTTTGTTAGAGGGGATTCATCTAGTTCAAACTTGGGTGGGCGATCCTGGTTTAAAGACTCTGCTGACTTCAGAAATCGGTTTAAAGAATATTGAGATATCACAAGCTGTCTATGAGCATTTAGAAATCTGTCCTGCTACTAAAGTATTTCAGCTGGATAGTGTTCTTTGGGATTTACTGAGTGATTTGGTTAATGCCCCCCATATTGCAGGCTTGCTTGAGCTTCCAAAATCTTGCTTAACACCACCACAATCGATTTCGAGCCTAGATGGTGATGTTGTGATTCTGGATCGCATTCAGGATGCAGGCAATGTCGGATCTATTTTGCGTACTGCAGCCGCTGCGGGATTTACTCAAGTGATTGCTTTAACAGGGTGCGCCCATTTATGGTCTAGCAAAGTATTGCGAGCAGGGATGGGTGCACATCGCCTCTTAGATCTTCATGAGGGTTGGTCAAATCAACAGATATTAAGTGCAGTAACTGCGCCTCTTCTGGCTGCAACTGCTGAGGCCAAGCAAAATCTTTTCTCTTTAAAACAAGAGCTCCTCCATCCTGTTGCCTGGGTAATGGGTAGTGAAGGGCAGGGCATCTCAGAAGATCTTATGGCGCAAGCTAAAGGAGTATCAATCCCGATAGATCCAAGAGTGGAATCACTCAATGTCTCCACTGCAGCAGCAGTTTGTCTATTTGAAACAATGCGAATGAGGCGTAGTTAAGCTAGGCTTTTAGCCTACCTTTACATACTTCAAAGGCTAAATCATAATTTTGTAATACCGTTAAAAATGGGGGGATAGATATGAGTAAAGAATTTTCTAGAGCATATGCTGCTTACTCATTCTCTCGATCTTTAATAATCTGTCTTGTACTCGCTATACCGCTTCTTTCCTGTAGCGGGGGTGGTGATAGTCAATCACAAAATAATGCTGCTAATGAGGCAAAGTATATTTCTGCCTCATGGGTCATTGTTGGTACTGATTTAGTCGGCAATAATCAAGCAATTGCTCGAGTTGCAACCAGCTATGTTTCCTCTAGTGGGGAAGCTATATGTCCCAATGTCACTATTGATGGCGTTTCGAATCAAATGACTATGCGCGTTGTTGCGGGCTTAATGCCATTGCGAACAACTGAGTATCAACCTTCGGTCCCTGCAAACTTTCCGGTATCTGTTTGCGAAGCAATACTCCCTTCAACTGCAAAAGTTGCAAGTATTGCTGGAAAGTCTATACCGATCCCCAAAAAATCTCCCGACCGTATATTGTTGATTGGTGACACTGGCTGTCGTATGAATACGACCACATTACAAAATTGTGATGATCTTGCTAGTTGGCCATTTTCTAGCTTGGCACAAATCGGCACTCAATTAGCGCCAGATCTGGTAATACACATGGGTGACTATCAATACCGCGAAGTACCGTGCTCTTCATCAGGTGGGTGCCCTCTTGATGCCAATAGTCCATGGGGTTATGGTTGGGATACTTGGCAGGCAGATTTTTTTACCCCTGCTGCTCCGTTGTTAGCAAAAGCTCCTTGGGTATTAGTGCGCGGTGATCATGAGATATGCACTCGAGGAGGACAGGGGTGGTTTCGATTTTTAGATCCCAATGCCTATACTCAAGAACGCTCATGTAACAACGCGAACAATGACGCCATTGCAAACTATTCCTCTACTTATGCAGTGGACTTAGGGCGTGGATCAAGACTTGTGGTCTATGACTCCTCAGATGTTTCTACGGGTTCTACCGTATCAGACCCAAGCAACAATTATTATCAGCAATTTATGCAGGCTTTCACGATAGCGAATAACCCACTTTATACCAATACTATTTTTATAAATCATCATCCTATTTTGGCTTATAGCATCCCTAAGTCAAAGTCTGTTCCACCTGGTAATACAACTTTGCAAGGCGTTATGAATAGTGTGATGAGTTATTTATACCCATCCGCGGCTGCAAATAGCTATTATCCTAATTCGATTAGCATGGCATTTCATGCACATGTGCATAGCATGCAAGTCATTAATTTTGCTACTACTAGTCCCACATATCCAGCCACTATTGTTTCTGGCGGAGGTGGGGACGAGCTAGCGGATGCATTCCCTTCCACTTCTCCTCCTTTCTACACCAAGGATACGGTAGCGCCTGGGCTAAACCCAAGCAATATGATTTGGAATAATAATTTTGGCTTTGCCTTATTAGATCGAATTGGGGAAAGCGCTTTTTGGAAATATACCCTGTACGATAAGTCAGGAAATATTTTTGCCGTTTGCACTCAAGCAGGACGACAACTGAACTGCTCCAACTAGAATGCCAGGTTCAATTAGCCCAAAATCGTTCTATCCGACTTAATGCCTTGCAGTACAGTGGTAGCGATTTCTTCAATGGATTTGCTAGTTGTCAGAATCCAAGGAATAGATTGCTTTTTCATCATTGCAGTCGCTTCATTAATTTCATAGCGACAGTTTTCTAATTTTGCATAGTTGCTACCAGGCCTACGTTCATTGCGGATCTCGGAGAGACGCTCTGCGTCAATCATGAGTCCAAAGAGCTTTTGTTGAAATGGCATCAAGTCTTTAGGAAGCTGCCCTCGTTCAAAGTCTTCTGGAATGAGTGGATAGTTTGCTGCCTTTAATCCATATTGCATTGCTAAATACAAACTGGTTGGTGTTTTACCAACCCTTGAGATGCCAATTAAAATGACATCGGCTTCTGCCAAATTCTGATTTGACTGCCCATCGTCATGAGCTAGAGAATAGTTAATTGCTTCAATACGGTTTTTATAGGCCTCAGTATCGGCATTGTGGTGCAAGCGGTTCATGGCATGGGTCGATTTCATGCCTAAGGCAGCCTCTAAAGGCGCCACAAAGGTCTGGAACATATCCAAAATCAAGCCATTGGCTTTACTGACAATTGAATTGAGCTCGGCATTGACTAAAGTTGTGAAAATAATGGGCTCTACCCCATATTTACTAGCTGCCTGATTAATGCTACTCACAGCATCGTGGGCCTTATCGACGCTATCTACAAAAGGGATGCGGATGTGCTTAAAACTGGCCTCAAATTGCGCCAAAATCGATTGACTGAAGTTCTCGGCGGTGATGCCGGTTCCGTCAGAAACAATGAAAACAATACGGGTTTCAGGGGACATGGATTTGGCCTAAAAGTCAGGGTCAGCACTACAATATGAAGTTATTGAAGTATGCCCCATTTTGAGTGGCCGCTTGACCAGTTTCCTTATCTTTTGAGAGTATTTTATGTCCAACCAACAGCAAGAAAATAGCAGTATGGCTGATGCCTATGTTTTACCGTTTGAGCAACTCCGCATGACTGACGTTGAGTCAGTTGGCGGTAAAAATGCCTCTTTAGGCGAAATGATTTCTCAGTTAGCCTCTACTGGGGTCCGTGTCCCAACGGGTTTTGCTACTACGGCACTCGCATTTCGGGATTTCCTAAAACATAACAATCTGACTGAGCGCATTCAAAAGCGTTTAGAAGATTTAAATATCGATGATGTACGTGCATTGGCGCAAGCTGGTGCTGAAATTCGTAACTGGATTGAAACAGCACCTTTTCAACCGAAACTGGATGCTGAAATTCGTAAGGCTTTTGCAGTTCTGGATGATTCTGGCAAAGGTTCTTTTGCTGTTCGTTCATCTGCTACTGCAGAAGATTTGCCTGATGCATCTTTTGCTGGACAACAAGAGACTTTTTTGAACATTGAGGGTATCGATGATGTTCTTAAGAAGATTCGTGAAGTCTTTGCTTCTCTTTACAACGATCGAGCAATCTCTTACCGTGTTCATAAAG
>CANHLB010000070.1 GCA_947461335.1 Burkholderiaceae bacterium
CTTTAAAGAAATTGGTGAGCTTGAAGCTGCTGGTTTAGATGTTCAGTCCCGTTTGAAGATTTCTGAAGCAGCGACTTTAATCCTGCCTTATCACGTAGCAATCGATCATGCCCGTGAGAAAAAGCGTGGCGATGCCAAGATTGGAACTACTGGTCGAGGTATTGGACCGGCGTATGAAGATAAAGTGGCGCGTCGCGCATTGCGAGTACAAGATTTATTTTATCCAGAAAAGTTCGCTGAACAATTGCGTGAGAACTTGGAGTACCACAACTTCATGCTCACTAAATACTATGGAGCCGAGCCTGTAAACTATGAGAGCACGCTTGCTGAGGCAATGTCTTATGCACAGCGTATTAAGCCAATGGTAGTAGATGTCTCTAGCGCACTTTATGCAGCAGAGCAGGCCGGTCAAAACCTCTTATTTGAAGGTGCGCAGGGCACATTGCTTGACATTGACCATGGCACATACCCCTATGTCACCTCTAGCAACTGTGTAGCAGGCAATGCTGCTGCTGGATCTGGCGTTGGCCCAGACTCTTTGCAATACATCTTAGGTATTACTAAAGCCTATTGCACCCGTGTGGGTGCTGGTCCATTTCCGAGTGAGCTCTATGATCATGACAACCCAGCTAAACAAGACTCGGCTGGTATACGCTTAGCTGAAGTCGGTAAAGAGTTTGGTTCTGTAACAGGTCGCCCACGTCGTACCGGTTGGTTGGATGCTGCTGCGCTCAAGCGCTCGATACAGATCAACGGTCTTTCTGGCCTTTGCATTACTAAGTTGGATGTTCTCGATGGGTTCGAGAAAATTCGCCTATGTGTTGGTTACATGCTAGACGGCAAGAAGTTGGATGTATTGCCGCGCGGTGCTGAGTCCGTTGCCCGTTGTGAACCCATTTATGAAGATTTCCCAGGATGGAAGGGAACCACCTTTGGTATTCGGGAGTGGAGCAAGCTACCTATTGAGGCTCAGAACTTCTTGCGCCGTATTGAGGAAGTCGCTGGCAAGCCTATCGCAATGGTTTCCACTGGTCCTGAACGCGATGAAACTATCCTACTACAACATCCTTTCCAGCATTAATGGAAAATAATAGATTCACTTTATTTATTAACTTTTTGCAAAGAAAACCAAGGTTTACAAAATGACTGCACGCACTACCTGCAATGGCCTTCAAGTAGCAACCCCTCTTTATCGATTTATTGAAGACAAAGTACTTCCTGGAACCGGCATTAAGAGTGCTGACTTTTGGAAAGGTTTTGATGAAATCGTTAAGGACTTAAGTCCAAAAAATGAAGCCTTACTTGCAAAGCGTGATCGCCTTCAGCTGGATCTAGACAATTGGCATAAAGCGAATCCAGGTCCAATCAAAGATATGCCTGCCTACCGCAAGTATCTGAAAGACATTGGATATATAGAAGATGTGCCTAAGAATATTGCAGCCGCCACCCAGAATGTAGACGATGAACTAGCCCTGCAAGCTGGTCCCCAGTTGGTTGTTCCAGTTCTCAACGCACGTTATGCACTAAATGCTGCTAATGCTCGTTGGGGCTCTTTGTATGATGCTCTATATGGTACAGATGTTATTTCCACAGAAGGTGGCGCTGATAAAAGCGGAGCTTATAACCCGATTCGAGGTGAAAAGGTAGTGGCCTATGCGCGTCAATTTTTAGATGAATCTGTCCCTTTAGCTAAAGCTCTATACAGAGATGTAGTGGCATATAGTGTCGTAGACAAAAAACTATCCGTGAAATTAAAAGATGGCAGCAGTACTGGTTTAGTTAATGAGAAGCAATTTGTTGGCTACCAAGGTGATTCCGCTTCACCATCATCTATTTTGTTACGAAACAACGGCATTCATATTGATATAGAAATTGATAAGACCAAAACCATTGGCGCTGCCGATGCAGCTGGTGTAAATGATGTTGTACTTGAATCTGCACTCTCAACTATTCTGGACCTAGAAGATTCAGTTGCAGTGGTTGATGGCGATGACAAAGTGCTCGCTTATGAGAACTGGTTAGGCATTCTAAAAGGCACCTTGGTTGAAGAAGTTAGTAAGGGCGGAAAAACATTTACCCGCAAACTAAATCCAGATCGTAAATATACAGCGGGTATTGGTGCAGTAGATGCAAAGGATGGGGTTGTGACATTGCATGGCCGCTCACTCTTATTCCTCCGTAACGTTGGTCACTTAATGACCAACCCTGCCATCATTACCAGTGAAGGTAAGGAAATCTACGAAGGCATCTTAGATGCAGTTGTGACCGTCTTGATTGCTTTATATGACATCAATCGTCCGTCGACTCAAGCTATTGGTAATACCCGTAAAGGCTCTGTCTATATTGTTAAGCCAAAAATGCACAGTGCAGAAGAAGTAGCATTTGCTAGCGAGCTTTTCGGTCGGGTTGAGAAATTACTTGGTTTACCTGAAAACACAGTCAAATTAGGAATCATGGACGAAGAGCGTCGTATGAGTGTCAATCTTAAAGCTGCCATTGCTGCAGCTGGTGCACGCGTTGCTTTTATTAATACTGGGTTCTTAGATCGTACTGGTGATGAAATGCATACGGGGATGTACGGCGGCGCCATGGTTCGCAAAGGCAGGATGAAGATCGCTAAATGGTTTGGAGCTTATGAGCGCCGTAACGTATTAGCAGGCTTGGATTGTGGTCTACGTGGTCGTGCACAGATTGGTAAGGGCATGTGGCCCGCGCCAGATCTCATGAAAGAGATGGTAGAGCAAAAAGGCGCACATCCTCTAGCTGGAGCAAATACTGCTTGGGTACCATCGCCGACAGCTGCTACTTTGCATGCAATGCACTATCACCAAGTCAATGTTGCAAAGATCCAAGAGGACATGGAGAAATTAGATACTACAGCTGAGTATGAGGCCTTAACGGATGATCTGTTGACTGTTCCAATTGCACTATATCCTGATTGGACTAAAGAAGAGATTCGCGAGGCGCTCAATAATAATTGCCAAGGTATTTTGGGTTATGTAGTTCGTTGGATTGACCAAGGTGTTGGTTGCTCTAAGGTGCCTGATATTTATAACGTAGGCTTGATGGAGGACCGCGCAACCTTGCGTATTTCTAGTCAGCATATTGCCAATTGGTTGCTACATAAATATGTCACTAAAGCAGAAGTGAAGGAAGCTTTGCAACGCATGGCCAGTATTGTCGACATGCAAAATGCTGGGGATCCTCTCTATAAGCCGATGATGCCAAACTACAAGGATTCATATGCCTATCAAGCTGCAAGCGACCTCATCTTTAAAGGCCTTGAGCAGCCAAATGGATATACCGAACCATTGCTGCATGCTTGGCGCTTGAAGGTAAAGCAGGCACAAGCAAAGTAATCCAAAGTCAATGCCAAACTCAAATGGATTTGCTATATGGCAAGTCCATTTTTTATTTGACCCACTCATATGTTTAGCTTTCTAAATCCATTTTCTAGACCCTCGCAGATTTTCCCCTTGCAGCTCAATGATGGGGGTAGAGAGCAGGCTGGCTTTAAGGGTGGGGCAGGTGACTGTGTAGTCAGATCAATTGCAATCGCAGCTAAGCTGCCTTATATGCAGGTTTATGAAGATCTGCGAGTGGCAAACGCAAACTATGCTGAGCTAAGGAATGATCGGCTGGCAAAGCGTATAAATAATAAGGGTTCATCCCCGCGAAACGGCAACCATCGCAATGTTTTTCATGATTACATTGTGGCCTTAGGTTTTGAGTGGGTTCCAACCATGAAGGTAGGAACAGGTTGCCAGGTGCACCTGCGACCAAGTGAACTTCCTAGCGGAGTATTAATTGTTAAGGTATCCAAGCACCTCACTGCAGTAGTTGATGGAGTGATTCAGGATACGCATGATCCATCTCGGGGTGGAAAGCGCTGCGTCTATGGCTACTACATTAAGAGGGTGACCTAAAAATACCCACTATTGAAAGATTACACAGAAGTATTTTCTACGCGCTTAATTTTCCAAGCTTTACGATAAGTTTCAGTCATGCCAATCATGATCGAGGTGGTCCAGGCCAGAGAAAAAAGACCGCTAAACGCAATAATGAAGGCTAAGCTCTTTGACCCATTCGGCAATATATCTGGCACAAGACCAAGGGTGGTGTAGCAACTTCCAGCAAAAAGAATGGCATCGTTTGGATTTTTGAGAAGGTCAAGTTGATAAATAATGAGGGCCCAAATCAGGACTTCTACAAAGTGAATGAGAGCAATAAAAGCAAAGGTAATGTAGAAGTGTAAAAAGACCCAGTGATATTCCTTTTTTTGAAAATTATTGGCAGTCATATTCTCGAATCGCATTAATACATGATTAATGAGCGTTCCATGAAACAGAAGAATGAGAATCACGCCCCCAACTCCAACAATGACGTCATAAGAAAGTGCAAAGAAAGAAAATTGGAAACCAGGTTCTAACATAATCAATACTCTTAAATAAATGTGAAATTTGCTAACAGCATTGATAATGGCATACAGCCCTATTCAAGTAAAGCCCGCATTGAAAAATATTCCCCGTAGCCCAGAAACCCAGAAGAAAGAACGTTTTTTCTTATTCTCTTTGGCGGGTATTCAATTTACCCATATTCTGGACTTCATGATCATGATGCCATTAGGGCCTGAGTTCATTCGGGTTCTGAACATTAATACGCATCAGTTTGGTCTTTTACTTTCTTCTTATACGTTTGCCGCTGCACTGGCAGGAATCTTTGCTACCTATTATGTTGATCGCTTTGAGCGTAGACAACTTCTCTTATGGCTCTAC
This sequence comes from Burkholderiaceae bacterium, assembly GCA_947461335.1. Lineage (GTDB taxonomy): Bacteria > Pseudomonadota > Gammaproteobacteria > Burkholderiales > Burkholderiaceae > Polynucleobacter. The sequence goes on from CANHLB010000070.1 coordinate 4,776, forward strand.
GCCTTTTTTATTATTGCGACGCTAGCCTGTGCCGCAGCCCCAAGCTATGAAACCCTATTTATTGCGCGAGCATTTGCTGGCGCCTTTGGTGGCATCCTTGGCTCATTGGTACAAACCATTGTGGCAGATTCCATTCCATTTGAGCGCCGCGGCAAAGCCTTGGGTACCGTCATGGCGGCGTTTTCAGTCTCGACTGTGGCTGGCGTGCCTCTCAGTTTATTTCTTGCTAATCACATTAGCTATTTGGGTTGGCGGGCACCATTTATTTTTATCGGATTAATTTCGACACTCATTCTTTATATCGCTTATAGGAACATCCCTAAGATAGCAGGGCACTTAGATCATGTGCATGAGGGTAGTAGATTTAGTCAAGTTTTGAAGATCATCATTGCTCCGCAGCATATCAAGGCTTTTGTTTTCATGGGTCTCATTATGGTTACAGGATTCTCAGTCATTCCGTATATTGCCCTATACCTTACTTCGAATGTCGGGATCAATAATTCTTATATCTCCTTAATCTATTTATGTGGTGGAGTGGCAACTCTGATGAGTTCTCGTTTTATTGGACATATGGCTGATCGCTATGGCAAGGAAAAAGTCTTTAGAGTGCTGGCTATCGTTAGTCTCATTCCTTTGCTTGTTACTACCAATCTTCCGGTAACACCTTTGTGGATCGTGCTGATCAATTCAACAGCATTCTTTATCTTGGTTTCTGGGCGCATGATTCCGGCAATGGCAATGGTAAGTCAAGTAGTAGAGAGTAAAATTCGTGGAACCTTTATGAGTTTGATTGGTTCGGTCCAAATGTTGGCATCTGGAATTGCCTCAGTGGTGGCTGGTATGGTAGTAACTATAGGTCCGGATGGCATGATGCAGCATTACAACTTGGTCGGTTACGGAGCTGCAGTCTGTGGACTACTGACTTTTTGCTTGGTAGGATATATTCATTCTGATACCAAAAAACCAGAAAAGACTTAATAGAGCATAAGGAGAGCACATGATTGAATTTAAGAGACCCGATGGCAATTCTGTTGGTGGCTACCTAGCTGAGCCAGCCGATAAAGCCAATGCCCCTGGAGTAGTGGTTATTCAGGAATGGTGGGGCTTAGATGATGAAGTGAAGTCAGTGGCAGATCGTTTGGCTAAAGCTGGCTATCGCGCTTTGGTACCTGATTTATATCGTGGTCAGCTAGCACTCGAAGCAAAGGAGGCCGAGCATTTAATGAATGGCCTCAATTTTGGAGATGCCGCCACTCAAGATATACGCGGTGCCGTCCAGTACCTAAAAACTACTGGCAGCAAGAAAGTGGCTGTTACTGGATTTTGTATGGGTGGAGCCTTAACCATTCTTTCAGCCTGTAATGTTCCTGAACTTGATGCCACGATTGTTTGGTATGGTTATCCTCCATTGGAATATGTAGATGCGACGGCTATTCAGAAACCGATGTTGGCACACTGGGCCTTGCATGATGAGTTCTTCTCTATTATGGGCGTAGACCAGTTAGAGGAAAAATTAAAGCAGGCTGGTGCTCATTATGACTTCCATCGTTACGATACTAAGCATGCTTTTGCTAACCCTAAGTCTGCTGTACGTGGCTTGCCACCTTTAGAATACAACGCAGAAGCCGCTAAATTAGCATGGGATCGAACCTTGGAATTCTTAAAGAAGAATTTAGCTTAAACAATAACAATATAATGATATGAAAGCTATTTTCTTTAAATAGAAAAGTTATATTAATAAACACCGTATGCATTTATTTTCAGAAAATCTTGCTGTAGAAATTTCCGCTTACTATCGCAACCTAGCCTTAGGGCATGGTGTAGTACCAAAGGTATTTACTTTGGTCAATGGTGAGGGGGATCAATTTCTATTTTTTATCGATGATCTCAAAATGGAGAAGCAAGAAGAGGATCAGTTCTTGGCCTATATCGTCAAAGAGCATGATGCTGTTACTTATGCACGTGGCACTTTAGTCATTGTTGAAAAAAATCAGCAATTTATTGAGTTTGCGGTTGTGGATCGCGATGACGAGGATGCAATCGTCTGCTCTGCAGAGCTGACGCGAGATATGGACGAGAAACCAATAGGCCTTGCCGAGTTTGAAAAAACAATCGTAAAGAAGAATTCGATTGTTTTTGGTGGACTCTTTAACCCTGTGAAGCTATCAGAAGCCACTCTAGAAGAGTTTGAAAGTCTTTGGGATGAGATGAAGCCCAAGATTTTGCATCGCTCTATGGGAATCTAGCCCCTTCACATGACGCCAGCTCAAAAGCGAGAATTTATTTTTGGCTTTAAGGAGATGTCACATTCTGCTGTGACAATCTTGACGTGGAGTTTAGTGACGGGCATTGCTATGGCAAAGTCCACATTAACTGTCCAGCAATCGATTGCAATGAGTCTATTGGTGTATGCGGGATCGGCTCAGCTTGCTGCCTTACCTCTCATTGCTGTAGGTGCACCTATATGGGTGATATTAATTACCTCTTTCATGGTGAACTTACGCTTTGTCATTTTTAGCCTGGGATTGCAGGCGCATTTTTACTACTTATCGATATGGCGCAGAATTCTTTTAGGTTACTTCACCACAGACTTTTCTTATCTAAACCATATCAAGCGCTTTCCAAAGCCAGAAACGAAAGAGCAGCTGGCGAATGATAAAGAGCACCTGCGCTTGTATTCGATGATGGGATTTCAAGCTGCCAACTGGATTTATTGGCAAGTAGGCGCTATCACAGGAATCCTGCTTGCCAGTCAAATTCCAAACGATTGGGGTTTGGAGTTCGCGGGCGCAGTTGCGTTAGTTGTCATTATCGGCCCTATGCTAGATCGTCATTCCGCAAGGTGGGCAGCAGTTACTGCAGGAGCAGTTGCAGTGATGACTTACGGCATACCTTTTAGGCTCAATATTATTTTGGCGGTTGGTGCTGCATTGTTCGTTGGAATGATCTTAGATAAGTCTCCTAAAGTAGGAGCAATTCCATGAGTAATGATACGAGTATGACAATCGTTTATTTGATCATTGGCATGACGATAATGACTTTTGTAGCGCGCAGTTTCTTTATCTTGCTTGGCAATCGAATCAAAATCTCAGAGTGGGGTTTAGAGACAATTCGGTATGCGCCTTTAGCTGCATTAATTGCTATTTTGGCCCCAGAAATATTTTTGCCAGTAGGCGCCTCTAGCATTGCTGAATTTAGCCTACGCACCCCCAATATCTGGGGTGGTATTGCAGCAATGATTGCCTTCTATTTCACCCAAAAAATGATCCCAACCCTAGTGATTGGCATGGCAGTCTTTACAGC
>CANHLB010000071.1 GCA_947461335.1 Burkholderiaceae bacterium
CCATTTTTCATGGCTGGAGTAGCAAGTAAGGCGAACTTATTTCAGAATGACAATATTCATCCAAATGAAAAAGCTCAGGAGATTCTCTTTAAAAATGTATGGGACGCTATGGCCCCATATCAAGCACTACTTTCAAAGCCCAAATTAAATTAACTACCCGCTCCAGAAGATGGGGGCTTTAAAGGGTTAATTGTTTTAACTTTGGCAGAATCACGCCAGTAAGCCATAAACCCTGCAAACTCTGACTGAGCAGCAAGCGCTTGGATCTGCTGAGCCTGTGCCTTATGAACTTTTGCATCAATACCGGCTGGTTGGCGAGCTTGATCTACACGATATAAAGTAGTCCCTACGCCAGGATTACTTACAGATACATATGCAGGAAATTTGTCAGGGCTAATAGACATGACATCATCAAGCGCTGAACCTATAAGATTTCCTGGCTTATTGCGAGATATCCAAATTGGGCTAGTAAAGCCTGAGGCATTCTTGGGATCTTTTTGGAGCTCGGCATAACGATCTGCAGCAGCTGTTACTGCCAACTTTTCAGCAGCGCGCTGACTAACTTGACGCTTAACTTCTGCAGCAACCTCTTTAAAGGGTAATGTCTGCGCGGGATGAAGAGTTACGACGCGTGCAGATACAAATATTCCAGGAGAGGTTTGTACAGCCTCAATATTACGTTTATTTTTTAGAGCATCATCACCAAATAGTGACTGTATAACTTTAGGATTCGCCAAAGGATGGTCCTTGGATGAGTTCACCAATCCTGAACGAGTAACACCTTTTTGACTCTGAATATTTAACTTTAATTTATCGGCAGCTGGTTTTAAGCTATCTGCTTGGTCATATGTGAGGTTAGCGAACTGATCTGCTCTTTCGCTAAATACTTTAGCATCATCTTTAGGGTCAGCTTTAAGCACAATGTATTCAACATCTATAAATTCTGGGCTTTCAAAGAGTTTGGCATTCGCATTGTAAAAAGCCTGCAACTCTTCTTCTGAGGGATTCACTTTAGATAAATAGCTTTTTACATCAAATGGCAAAGTTTGTACCTGACGTTCAGTTTCATAAAGAGTAGATACTATCTCTGATAGCTTTGGGCTGGCTAATTCAGTACGGGCAACGGAATTCACTAATTGACCAATCTTCAAATCAAAAGCTTGGCTTGAATAAAACTGTTCTTCATTAATCCCATTATTTGCTAATAATTGCTTAAAGCGAGCATCATCAAAGCTGCCATCTGATTTATATAAAGCACGAATTTGCGGGATACTTTGCAAACTTTTCACTAATTCTGGTTGGCTGACTTGCAGACGAAGATTTGTAACCGCAAACCCTAATATTCTTTGTTGCAATAGTTCATTCAAAATTGCTTGCTTAAATTGCAGGCTTTGTGCAATTTGTGCATTACCGCCAACACGTTCAGCTTGGCGTTTAGCAGCAGAGTCTACCTCTTGCGCAGTGATTGGTTTTCCATCAACTTTCATTAAATCTGTTTCTTTATCCATAAAGCTGGAATAACTAGAAATGCCGAAAAAAGCAAATGATGGGACGATAAACAGCAACAATACAAATTGCAAAAGCCTTTGGTGCTTACGGACAATATCAAACATGAATGAGTTCGCTAGTAGTGGATGTCAAAAAGGTGGAGCAACACAAGTGTACTAGGCGTTAGGATCTGGCGATTGAAAGCCCTGAAGGGATTGAGAAGTAATGCTTTGGTGGGCGCTGACGGGTTCGAACCGCCGACATTCTGCGTGTAAGGCAGACGCTCTACCAACTGAGCTAAGCGCCCCAAATTATTACTGGTGGAATTGTAACCTAAATGCCCAAAAATGGGGCCCAATCCGCCTCATTGACCCTTTCTAGTAGGGTCGTTAGAGAGGAAAGTCCCCTAGGTTTTAGTGCTTAAGAACCTCACCCGAGGAAAGCTTCTCATTAGCCTTACTCGCTTCAGCCGCCTTCTTGGCAAGTTCTTCAGGAGATAGATCAGGCAAAGCCTCTGGCATTCTCTCCAACGCAAGCTCAAGCACTTTATCAATCCAGCGAACCGGAACAATTTCAATTGCATTTTTCACATTATCTGGAATATCGATTAAGTCTTTAACATTCTCTTCAGGTATTAAAGCTAACTTGATGCCACCACGGTGAGCTGCTAATAACTTTTCCTTTAAACCACCAATAGGAAGCACTTCACCACGCAAAGTGATTTCTCCAGTCATGGCCACATCAGAGCGAATTGGGATGCCAGTAAATACAGATACCAATGCCGTAGTAATCGCAATGCCAGCAGATGGGCCATCCTTTGGAGTTGCGCCATCAGGGAAGTGAATATGAATATCTTTCTTCTCAAAGGCTTCATCTGTAATGCCAAGGCGCTTTGATCTTGAGCGGACAACAGTTCGTGCTGCCTCAACTGACTCTTTCATCACGTCGCCAATGGAACCAGTGCGCGTTATGACGCCCTTCCCCGGCATGACTGCCGCTTCAATGGTTAAGAGGTCACCGCCAACCTCAGTCCAAGCTAGACCTGTGACTTGCCCAATTTGATTTTCTTTAGCAGCCAGACCAAAATCATACATCCGAACAGACAAGAATTTATCAAGGTTATCCGCATTCACTACAACTGGGGCAGCCTCTTTCTTGAGGAGCAACAGCTTAACCACCTTACGACAAATCTTGCTGATTTCTCTTTCCAGAGAGCGCACACCTGCTTCACGAGTGTAGTAACGAATCATGTTGCGCACTGCACTTTCTTCAATCTTGAGCTCATCCTTCTTCAAACCATTATTCTTAATTTGTTTTGGAATAAGGTAATTGACAGCAATGCTCGTTTTTTCATCCTCTGTATAGCCGGCCAAACGAATAATCTCAAGACGGTCCAATAATGGTCCCGGAATATTTAAAGAGTTTGACGTTGCAACAAACATCACATCCGACAGATCAAAATCAACTTCTACGTAGTGGTCTTGGAAAGTATGATTTTGCTCAGGATCCAATACCTCTAACAAGGCACTCGCAGGATCTCCGCGGAAGTCCATACCCATCTTATCTACTTCATCTAAGAGAAATAAGGGATTACGGACGCCAACCTTTGTGAGGCTAGATAGAATCTTGCCTGGCATAGAGCCAATATAGGTACGACGATGACCTCGAATTTCAGACTCGTCCCGCACGCCACCTAAGGCCATTCGTACGAACTTCCGATTGGTGGCACGCGCAATCGATTGGCCCAGGGATGTCTTACCAACACCCGGAGGTCCAACTAGACAAAGAATTGGCGCTTTCACCCGATCTACGCGTTGTTGAACAGCGAGATACTCCAAAATCCGTTCTTTCACCTTATCTAAACCATAGTGGTCTTCGTCCAATACTTTTTCAGCATTGTTTAGGTCATTATTGATCTTTGTTTTTTTCTTCCATGGGAGATTGACTAGAGTATCTATAAAATTGCGAATGACCGTTGCTTCAGCAGACATTGGCGACATCAATTTTAATTTCTTGAGTTCAGACTCAGCCTTCTTTAGCGCCTCTTTAGGCATGCGTGCAGCCTTAATGCGCTTCTCAAGTTCCTCAAGATCAGCGCCCTCTTCGCCCTCACCCAATTCCTTCTGTATCGCTTTTACTTGTTCATTCAGGTAATACTCGCGCTGACTCTTTTCCATTTGACGTTTGACACGTCCACGAATACGCTTTTCCACTTGCAAAATGTCAATTTCACTTTCAAGATCAGCCAAAAGACTTTCTAAGCGCTGCACTACATCAGTCATTTCTAACAAGCGCTGTTTTTGTTCAAGCTTAACTGGTAAATGGGCGCAGATAGTATCAGCCAAGCGACTCGGATCATCGATACCGCCTAGTGAAGACAGAATTTCTTGGGGTACTTTTTTATTCAGTTTTACGTACTGATCAAACTGCGCCATGATGGCGCGTCGCAGAGCTTCTGTTTCGTGCGCATCTATTGAATTAATTGCGGTGGGGGTTGCTTCACAATTGAAATAACCTAAGCTATCTTCAATTTGGCTAACTTCTGCACGTTGCACACCCTCTACTAATACTTTGACAGTACCATCAGGCAATTTGAGCATTTGTAAGATATTGGCAATACAGCCAACCTCATAGAGATCTTCAATGCCAGGCTCATCCTTAGCAGCTGTTTTTTGAGCTACCAACAGAACATTTTTGCCTGTTTCCATAGCTGCCTCAAGGGCCTTGATGGATTTTGGGCGTCCCACAAACAAGGGAATCACCATATGGGGGAATACAACTACATCCCTAAGTGGAAGCAAAGGTAGTTGAATCGGTTCAGAGGGTAGTAATAAGTGGCCAGGCATGGGGCAAATCCTCCAAAGTAATCAATCCTCAAAAGTCTCTAAAAGTAATGAACCACTAAATAGAGACATTATTCATGTGTAGCATACTACCTATATGGGTAGCTCTTTGGAAAATTCAAGAGGAGAAAGTGCAAAAAAGAGGCCTAATTGCCCTAAAAATAGCAAAAACCCTAAGAATTTAGGCTTTTTTACTCAAATCCGCTTGTTTCAGATCCTGCTTGTAGACTAATAGGGGCTTTCCACCCTCAGCAATACTACTATCGTCAATCACGACTTTTTGGACATTCTTTAAAGATGGCAAGTCATACATCACATCCATTAGAGAGCCCTCGAGGATAGACCTCAAGCCACGGGCACCCGTTTTACGAGCAATGGCTTTCTTAGCAATCGCCGCTAAGGCTCCTTGGCGAACCTCCAACTCGGCCCCTTCCATAGTGAGCAATGCTTGATATTGTTTTACTAAAGCATTTTTAGGCTCAGTGAGAATCTGTATTAATGCCTCTTCATCCAACTGAGCCAAGGTTGCCACCACAGGCAAGCGTCCAATTAACTCAGGAATCAAACCAAACTTGATCAAATCTTCTGGCTCCACTTCTATGAGCAGGTCACTCACACCACGATCATCTTTGCCTGGCACAGATGCATTAAAGCCAATACCTGTTTTAGCAGTACGCTGTTGGATCACCTTTTCAAGGCCATCAAATGCACCGCCACAAATAAATAAAATATTCGTTGTATCTACTTGTAAAAAATCTTGATTAGGATGCTTACGTCCGCCTTGTGGCGGCACAGAAGCCATTGTCCCTTCAACCAATTTCAACAGAGCCTGCTGCACCCCTTCGCCTGAGACATCACGGGTAATCGAGGGGTTATCAGATTTGCGTGAAATCTTATCGATCTCATCGATATACACAATACCGCGTTGCGCTTTCTCAATGTTGTAGTCACAGGCTTGCAATAATTTTTGGATGATATTTTCAACATCTTCACCAACATACCCAGCTTCAGTCAAGGTTGTAGCATCAGCCATTACAAAAGGAACGTCTAACATTCGCGCAAGAGTTTGCGCCAGTAATGTTTTTCCAGAGCCAGTAGGTCCAATAAGCAAAATGTTGCTCTTTGCTAATTCAACGCCATCTACCATTGCCTTAGCAGGTAACTTTGTTTCTTTTTTATCCTTGGCTTCGACTGGTTTACCGTCTTTGTCTAATTTCTCTTTTTTAGGCTTAGGCAGATATTGCAAACGCTTATAGTGGTTGTAAACAGCAACCGCTAAGGTCTTCTTGGCATGATCCTGACCAATAACATATTGATCAAGGTTTTCTCGAATTTGGTGTGGCGTTGGTAAGGATTCATCACCATCAGCCTTCGGAAGCTTGGCAATTTCTTCTTGAATGATATCGGTGCAAAGATCAATGCACTCATCGCAAATGAATACAGATGGGCCTGCAATTAATTTCTTAACCTCATGCTGGCTTTTGCCGCAAAAGGAACAATACAAAACTTTATCTGATGTACTTGGGGTATTTGTATCGCTCAAAATAGTCTCTGCCTTAATATTAAGGGCGCTTCTCAATAACCTTATCGATTAAGCCATAGTCACGGGCTTGCTCTGCAGACATAAAGTTATCGCGATCGGTATCTTTAGCGATAGCTTCAATGGATTGGCCTGTACGATCGGCCAAGATCTTATTAAGCCGTTCACGCAAGTACAAAATTTCACGTGCCTGAATTTCAATATCAGATGCTTGGCCACGTGCCCCGCCCAATGGCTGATGAATCATGACGCGAGAATTGGGTAAAGCATAACGTTTACCCTTTTCACCAGCACACAATAAGAATGCGCCCATACTTGCAGCCATGCCCATGCACAAGGTGCTGACGTGTGGCTTGATGAACTGCATAGTATCGTAAATAGCTAAGCCGGCAGATACTGATCCGCCTGGCGAGTTAATGTACAGAGAAATTTCTTTATCTGGATTTTCACTCTCTAGAAATAAGAGTTGAGCAATAACCAAGTTAGCTGTTTGATCATTTACTTCACCAACCAAGAAAACAACACGCTCTCTTAAAAGACGGGAATAAATATCGTAAGCACGCTCTCCCCGGCCGGAGGTTTCAATCACCATTGGAACCAAACCTAATCCTTTGGGTTCAAGGTTTTCGGACTGCAAATGGTTGTGATTCATTAATGAAGGTCCTCTTTACGTAATTATTAGCGACGTCGACTTAGTTTAGCTTGCTCAGCTCTTCAAAGCTTAGCGTCTTATCACTCACTTTAGCAAGTGATGTGAAATACTTGATCACATTGTCCTCAAGAACCAAGTTTTCGACGTCTTTTAAGCGGTTAGGATTGCTGTAGAACCAGCGCACAACTTCTTTTGGATCTTCATAAGTAGCCGCTTGCTCATCAATTTCTGCCTTGATTTGGTCAGCAGTAGCCGCTAGGCTTTGCTGTTTAACCAATTCACCAAGAATCAAGCCTAAGCGCACACGCTTAAGGGCTTGTTCAGCAAACAACTCAGCAGGGATAGGCGCGTCTTTAGCATTGGGTACTCCACGCTGCATTAGGTCTTGACGTGCACCCTCTATAAGACGCTCTTGCTCGGAAGACACCAAAGACTTAGGAACATCAAGCTCACACAAAGTATTGAGTTTTTCCATGACTTCATTCTTTAATAAAGAAGTAATACGGCGCTTTACTTCGCGAACTAAATTTTCTTTCACTTCAGAACGCATTTTTGCAACGCCACCCTCTGTTACTCCCATAGATAATGCAAATGCATCATCAACCACTGGCATATGAGCCCAGTTCACTGATTTGACTGTGATGGTAAATTCTGCAGTTTTACCGGCAACATCTTTACCATGATAGTCAGCAGGAAAACTGAGCGGAAATGATTTGGTATCGCCTGCTTTGAGGCCTAAGCTAGCTGCTTCGAATTCAGGCAACATGCGTCCTTCGCCTAATACATACTCAAAGTTCTCCGCCTTGCCACCTGCAAATTCAACGCCATCAATCTTGCCAACAAAGTCGATCATGACCTGGTCACCGTTTTGGGCTGAGGTATCAGGGCCACCGTCACCATGTGCGCCGGCTTCGCCACGTGGATGGTAATGAACTTGCTGCTTACGTAAAACATCAATTGCGCGATCAATTTCAGCATCACCAATATCTGTGGAGTATTTAGTGACTTCCGCTTTCGAAAAGTCACCAATCTTGACTTCTGGTAATACTTCGAAAAATGCATCAAAGACAATCTTGTCTGCGCCTAATTCGCTCTTAGGCTCTAGGCGGGGTTGACCTGCTAATGCGAGACCCTCTTTTTTACTTTGCTCGTAAAAGAGCTCAGTAGCCTTATCGTATTGAAGTTCGAAATCCACTTGCATTCCGTACTGTTTCTCGACCATGTTTTTTGGCACCTTGCCTGGACGAAAGCCAGCGACTTTCATGTTCTTGCCAAATTGGGTCAAACGGGCGTCGCGCGCTTTTGCCAAATCGGCACGGGCGAACTCTAAAGTCATTTTGCGGTCCAAGGAACCTAAATTTTCTATCTGCAAAGCCATTCTCGTCTCTTCAATGAAATCAGGATATGTGAAGTCCAAGCCAAGTAGCACTTGTGGTGCGAGGAGGGGGACTCGAACCCCCACACCATTTCTGGCGTCAGGACCTAAACCTGGTGCGTCTACCAATTTCGCCATCCTCGCGAATATCCGCAAACACTGCCAA
>CANHLB010000072.1 GCA_947461335.1 Burkholderiaceae bacterium
ATGGTCGCCTCTGCTAAAGCACAGAGTTACCCATTTATTTTGGAAAGCGAGCGCTCAGAAGCACAGCGTAAAGAAATAGAGGCCGAAGGTATTCGTAAATTTCAGGATATCGTTAGGCCAGGCCTAAGCGATAGCTACCTACGCTGGCGCGGTATTGAAGCAACCCAGAACCTTGCCACTTCCTCTAATTCGAAAATCATCGTATTTGGGCAAGGGCCAACAGGTCTGCCATTAGTCATGGGCGATATGGATAAGACCCCAGTGAGCCCTAATAAAACTGGTAAATAGCATTAAAAGGCTTACTTTACTTAGCCAATCATTTGGGTTTTATGGCACTACTTCAACGTAGAAGTTTTGGAAATCATCATAGATAACTTCCGCATGGTAATAAGGTGCTGTTGCATGAATTTTCACCTGCTTATCTAATACACGCGATCTAAATTTCCAGCCGGGCGGCAAATTCAAAAGAGTTCCTAAATCTCTTAAATTAGCTAACGTTAATTTAGGGTTGTAATAGTTGGTAAAGGAGCTCATGATATAGACTCCCCCACTCGGAGAAATCAATTCATATACAGTAGATCCAGGGTTATAAATATAATGAATTGGTGCTGTGTTACCCATCGGGGTATATGAAGCTCTAGCAATTCCCAATCTAAAACGCTCGTTAGTTATAAACTTATAGATGTAATCGATATAATTTACATTTATTGTTGCCACATAATCAAACCGAGATGACCCAACAGAAATAAAAGGAAGCACTCTTGGGGTAAGATTTTCACTTGCTACATTTGTATGAAAACCTAACTTTACAATTCTTTGGGGATCTAATAAGGTCTTTAATTGCGCCAAGATCGACGCCTCAGATAATCTGTCGTACTCTACTTCGGAGCAATCACCAGATCTGAATGACGAAAATATGGATACTTCGTAATAAGTTAATCTTGGGCGAAGGGCAGCAAACATACAAAATCGTGAGCCATAACTAGGATTATATTTTCCCATTGTTTCTGTGGGAGCTGACGTAGATGCTATAGGGGCTAGCGCTGGCACTGAGACAGATGATTTTTGGCTATCTCTTTGACCTATTTGGGGAGTGCTGGCTGCCCCTGGTGCTATGTCCTGAGCAAACAAAAGAGCGCCAAAGGAAAGCAGTGACACGCCGAAAATTGAGCTTATGCCCTGTTTTAGGGAATATTTCAAATATCGGTAGCGTTGATCTGGATTCATAATAGATTGGTCAGATTTTAAACTGTAATCAAGCTTAATCTTAGAAAAAGGGTTTGGGATCTTAAAAAACGGATTTATCGAACAAGCCCAAGAATAAGCCTCATTTTTACCGTATACCACTGTAACATTTCTAAGTATAAAATCAAATGGAAAATATTAGAATAAGGCGCAGTAAGCTACAAGCAGGAATGATAAATTTAAGGGAAACTTTGGCATGATGTTATTCGTGGTTTTCAAGGCGGTGTTAGTTGGGGTTTTATTTGGGGGGCTTATTTTTGCAATCGTTTCCGCAAAAAGCAATCCCGGGAAAACAGATGCCTCTCAAGATCAATTGGATAGCCAGGGTAAGCCGTCTCATAAAAAATCTCCTAGCAAGATCATCTCATCTGTGAAAATCATGATTAAATTTATTTTCACCTGTTTTGTTGTTATGGGATTACTAGTAATACCTTTTGCAATGCTCAAAATTATTTTGTAAGTTGTCCCATGAATTTGAGTATCAGTGTTCGCTTTAATGAGGTCTAAATTTTTTTTACGTCATTGACTATTGGAGGATATATGGTATTTGTGATCAAATTTTTATTACTATTCGCATTATTAGGCGCCGCATATGGCTATCTATTTAATGGAAAAACAAGAGAGTCTTTTGGTGAAGGCGCCGCTGGCGGCATTTTATTCGCAGCTCTTGGCCTTGTTCAGCTCTTCTTTATCGGAATTCTAGCGATTGCGGGCATTTGGCTTGTGATGCGCATTCTCTAATGGCATCATTGAGCCATTGCAGACCCCCCTATTTCTTAATTTATAGCCCTATCTAAATAAATACATTATGTTAATTAGCCAAATTGAACTTGATGAAGTCTTTTTAAACCAAATTGCAGACGATCAACTGGAAACTTTAGGGGCCAGCTTATCGCTTTTAACCGATTGGACCTGCGCCAGCATTACCATGTGTGGGTGCTTTTCATAAGCCTCTCTTCTTAAGACAATTTTTTATCGTTCCAGATTTCTTAAAAACCTCCTTAAACAATTGATTGGCTTCTAAAGCAAAGTATGCGTACAAAATTTAAACTCGCACTAGCGATTGAAGCTCTTTTCTGTTTAAGTCTTTTTGGCTGTACTTCTATTGCACCTGATTTCTCTGATATGTCACAAACATATCAAAGGACTATTGAGAAGTATCAAAACAACAATCTATTGCTCAATATTGTTCGTAGCTCTAAAAACATGCCATTGAGTTTTATCGATATCCCAAGCGTGATTGGTACTGGTAACGTGTCTGAAACAGCCGGACTATCAGCTCTGATTTACTCAGCTTCGCCGGGCAGCGGTTTATCCGGACTATTCACGGCGGCTGGTGGAGCGGGTGGTTACATTGCCAGTTATTACCAGCCCTCTGTGAGCTTAACTCTAGGCAGGTCTTTTAACTTTACCCAATCCTCGTTGGAAAATGCCCAATTTTCTAATGAATTTTTATCGACTATTCCGATTCAAACCATTCACTATTTTAATAAACGTCATACGCCTCGCGAATTTATCTTCACGCTCGCTATCGATCAAATCATCGTTAAAGATCCAGATGGAACGACAAAACTGTATTACAACAACCCAACTGTTGGTAACTTTTCTGAATTCCAGTCAATTCTAAAAAAACTGGTGGCTTACGGATTGACCACTGAAATTCTGAAGGTCGATGCCCCGATGGGGCCTCCCTTAGACATCGCCAAAATGGAGCCAATGTTAGGACAGATAGTAATGCAATATGTTGGGGCCAAAGATAAAGATAAATTGAACTTTAAACCCGTCTCAGATAAAAATACTAAAGCCTATCAAATCACTCAAGAAAAAGAAATCCCTCGTTTCTGCTTTGATCCTACAGTTGAATATAAGAATGTTGAGCGAGAATTTGGTGAAACAATGTTTTGCCAATCCTCGTTTAGTAATTCTAAGCAAAAAATAGAGAATATTGGCATTACTGGAACGGCATCAAACAATAAATCTAAACAGTCGATCTCGTTAGTCCTGCGTTCCAATAAGGACGTTTACCGTTATTTAGGTGAAGTCTATATTGCTCAAAGTCAAGGTGACCCAAGAATGGAATTCTTGGCTACACCTGTAAAAATCAACAATACAATAAAGGCCGAACAAATTCCTTTATTGGTAATCCAAAAAAATCCAGACCTATCTACTAAGGCGATTGCTTCTATTGAATATGACGGAGCAATCTATAGTATTCCTGCTGAAAATAGCGGCTATAGTGCAATGGTTCTAGATATCCTCTCTCAATTCCTCAATTTAAATAAAATTCCAGGATCCATACCTCCTTCCCCAGCAGTGCTAGTGAAGTAATCATGAGATCCATATAACATCCAAGCTTCTGGAGTAGTAGTACTCTTTTTAAGCCCCCTCCTTGATTCCATCGATGTTTCCTCTTTTCATAAAAACTATCCTAGAAAAAATATCGATGAATGCGCTCTTTCATTGTGATTTCTAAGTTTGAATCGAACTCTCTAGGTTCTGACTATGTATTAGGCGACCTACATGGGCAATATGAACGCTTCATGATTCTGCTATCAAAGCTTCAATTTGACTATCAAAAAGACAGATTATTTGCCCTTGGCGACTTAATTGACCGAGGCCCAGACTCCAAAAAATGTCTAGAGCTTCTGAACGAGCCTTGGTTTTACTCCATCAAAGGCAATCACGAAGATATGCTGAGCAAAACTTTTCTTGATGAGACCAAGAGGCCAATTTGGATCGCTAATGGAGGAGGATGGGATAGCAAGCTTCTCCACGGAAAATTAGCCCAATATCATGAGGTTGCTTCAGAATTACCATTGGTGATCACTATTGGGTCTGGAAGCGATAGAGTGAACTTATTGCACGCTGAATTTTTTGGCACTGATCAAGACTTAGATGCCGCTAATTACTCCCCTAAGGTGACGCAGCAACTACTATGGGGCAGACAGCTTATTACTGAGCCCAGTAAGTACCGAAGTCTTTCTCAGCTTTCAAAAACCTATTGCGGCCATTCTGTAGTAGAAAAACCTCTGAAAATTGGCTCACAAATTTATATTGATACCGGTGCTGGGTTTATAGATAAAGGTGGCAAACTCACTATTGTGAAGATTGCCGAAAATCGTTTTTTTTCCATCTAATTCATTTCATTGAGCATTAACGCTATATGAGCACAAACAAAACTATTTATCGTAAAGATTACAAAGAATCTCCCTTCCTTTTTGAGAATGTTGCTCTTCATTTTCGGCTTGATCCTGAATCGACTCGTGTTCGAAGCAAGATCTCAGTCAAGCCTAACTTAAATAGTGATACACACCAGACTTTAGAGCTTCAGGGAGAGGATCTAGAGCTCGTCAATTTAAGTATTAATGGTAAAAAGCATACTAGCTTTACGGTAAATCCTCACTCCATCTTGCTTGCAGACCTACCGTTCGAGGGCAAGCAAGGCTTTACTCTAGAAATTGAAACAATCTGTCATCCTAAAATCAATACCAAGCTCTTTGGTCTTTATGCTTCTAATGGTCTTCTAGTAACCCATTGCGAACCAGAAGGGTTTCGCAGAATCACCTATTTTTTGGATAGGCCAGATATTATGGCAACTTATGTTGTCACCCTTGAGGCTAAAAAGGATCTTTATCCCACTCTCTTGTCCAATGGAAATTTACTGAGTCAATCAGACTTAGATGATGGCTACCATCAAGCAGTCTGGGAAGACCCCTACCCTAAGCCAAGCTATCTTTTTGCTCTCGTAGCAGGAAAATTAGCTAGCAACGAAAAGACTTTTATTACAAAGAGTGGCAAAAAAAAGTTATTACAAATATGGTCTCAACCTGCTGAAGCCAATAATACAGAACATGCATTAAATTGCTTGGTTCACGCGATCAAATGGGATGAAGAGCGCTTTAATCTAGAGCTTGATCTTGAACGTTACATGATTGTGGCGGTTGATGATTTCAACTTTGGCGGTATGGAAAATAAAGGCCTAAATATTTTCCATTCCCACCTTATTTCAGCCAACCCGGATGTGGCCACAGATCAAAAATTTTTAGCGATTGAAAGTATTGTGGCACATGAATATTTTCATAATTGGACAGGAAATCGAGTTACCTGCCGCGATTGGTTTCAGTTATCCCTAAAAGAGGGGCTGACAGTGTTTAGAGATCAGCAATTCTCCTTAGATCGCATTGGCGATGCAACTGGTCGAGCACTTCGTCGTATCCAAACTGTAAATGGCCTACGTTCTGGGCAATTTCCAGAAGACTCAGGCCCAATGGCTCATCCAGTCAGGCCAGACTCATATGAGTCGATTGATAATTTCTATACTGCTACGGTCTATAGCAAAGGCGCTGAAGTCATCCGCATGATTCATACCCTATTGGGAGAGGATGGATTTCAAAAAGGGATGGCCTTATATTTTGAACGTCATGATGGTAGCGCAGTAACTTGCGATGATTTTGTTGCCGCCATGTCTGATGCAAATCACTTTGATCTTAACCAGTTCAAGCTATGGTATTCCCAGTCTGGTACACCTCGCGTGAAGATAAGTGAAACTTATGATGAAGATACTAAGAAATACACTATCGAACTTCAACAAAGCTGCAATCCCACGCCAGGACAAGATAAAAAAGAAGCTTTTCATATTCCTTTATCAATGAAGCTGATATCTAAAAGTAATACTCCTCTTAATTCAAAATACTCAGATCCTTTTTTACATCAATTGAAAAAAGAGAGTGAAACTTTAACTTTTGATAATGTTGATTCGAAACCCTATCTATCTATCAATCGTCAATTTAGTGCGCCCATCATTGTTGATATTGAAAGATCCCAAGAAGATTTAGTAGATCAACTACAAAATGATGATGACGCCCTTAACAGATGGGATGCAGCTCAAAAGATTACTGCAGATTTGATCTTAAAAGGTGAGATTCCAAGCGAACAGCTGATGAGTACCTATAAAGAAATTCTCTGCAATGAGAATTTGAACCCGAGTTACCGGAGCTTTATTTTCTCGATTCCAGGGGAATCCTACTTATCTGAATCTCTCAAAATATTTGACCCGATAAAACTATCAACTGACCGCTATGAATATGTTCAGCATTTTGCTAAGGCATTTGAATCTGAATGGCTTGAGCAATACCATTTAATGAAAAATGATGGCCCATATAATCTTGAGGCTAAAGAAATGAGCATGCGGTCTCTCAAGAATCTGTGCCTAAATAATCTCGTCAATGCAGATCCTATTAAATACGATTCCTTAGCAAGACTCCAATATGAATCTGCCAATAATTTAACAGATCGTTTGGCAGCCCTTTCTGCATTAGCAATGTACTCAGCTCCCTCAGCTAGTAAGTGTTTGAAGGATTTTTATGAAAAAAATCAAAACAGGAATTCTATCGTCGATACCTGGTTTTCTCTGCAGGCTATGAAAAAACCTACAGCAGACTTTTCAATCACTGATGAAATAGACAGACTCTCTAAGCATCCTGCCTTTAGCGCAACCAACCCCAATCGTGTTAGCAGCCTCTATATGGCATTTTTCTATGGCAATACCCTAGGCCATCGTCAAATCGATGGAACCGGATATGATTTATGGTGTCAAAAGGTGTTGGAGCTCGATAAGATCAATCCACATGTCGCAGCATCACTTTCCAGAGCAAATTTGAATTGGAAAAAATATACTCCAATTCATCAAAAATTGATATCAAGCAAAATGAATGAAATCTTGGCCGATAAGAATCTTTCATCTAACGTGAGAGAAATTATCTTAAAAAGTTTAAATAATTAAGCCTTCAAGGTTTTTTCAAATACTCTCAGACGTTTATAAACTGAAATGAGCTCAACAATTGTTGGCCAACTTTTGACTAAAAATTGGAAGGAGTCCAGCACTCTATAAAATGCTCGAATAATTTGCTGCATGATTCCCAGAGTGATCAGACCACCCACAATAGAAGGTGCTAGCAATATATAGGGAATAACCACCCCTGCTTGTAAATAAGTAAATTTTGCAACATCAAAGTAGAAATAGTGAAAGAACAATTTGAAGTAATTTTTTCTGACTTGAGCAAAAAGATCGATCATTAAATTAAAAGTGCCTCTCTCTTGGTTGTCCTCTGCAATCACGAGCTCCTTTCTAAATGCCGCCTCAACCCGCTGATTATTAAATTCAAGCCCTGGTAGCTTGAACCCTATGAGGCCAAGCGCTACCGTGCCAATCATCGCAAATGCAATCGTCACATATACAGGAGCATGATCTAGGTGCCCCACCACCGGAATAGTATTGACGTTTTTAGATAATTCCCAAAGGATGGGAATGAAGGCAATTAAGACCATAATTGACTCAACTAGATTAGCTCCAAGAGACTCCATAATGGTTGCGAAGCGCTTTGTATCCTCCTGGACGCGCTGGCTAGCGCCCTCAATGTGTCTAAGCTGCTGCCAATTTTCTAAAAAGTAAATAGTCATCGCTTGGCGCCATCTAAACACCCAGTGTTTGGAGAAAAAACTCAGCACCACCGCTATAAATACAAACTGACCCACAAGAATAAAAACCTCTAGCAAGAGCTCGTAATACGTACTAATTGCTATGCTATTGGGGGCTCCAAGAGCTTTTTGAATGACGTTATAAAACTGGCCAAACCACTCATTGATCCGGACATCGATAGTGACCTGCATCCATGATCCAATGAGGATAAAAATACTTCCGCCCCAAGCCCATAGTAGATTTTTTTTAGAAAGAAAAAAGGATTTAAACAAAGATGACTTTC